>NZ_JCBAMR010000015.1:0-122643 GCF_059760425.1 Achromobacter sp. RT286_PF | reverse complement strand
TTGTCGGGCGCTCGAGGATTGGTATAAGACCCGGAGGCAGAGACAACTCCCCCGCCCCTCCTCGGCCCCCTGCACGCAATGCGCGTCATCCGCGTCATGCGCATCGTGCACTTCGTGCGCCTCAGTCCAGCAGATCCATCAAGCGGCGCGCCCGGCGTGCGCCACCGCATTAAACGCGCAATGCGACGCGGCCATATCCACATGGTGTACCAACCGCTGGCGAACATGTCGTCGGGCCACACGGTGGGGGTCGAGGCGCTGGCGCGTTGGACGCATGAAACGCTGGGCGCGATTGCGCCCGAGACATTTTTTGCGTGGGCGGAAGCGACGGGGCTGGGCCGCCAGCTGACTCGGTATGTGGTGCGCGCCACGTTGGCCGATCTGCGCATCGCGCTGCGCGAGCCGGGTGATTTCTATTGCAGCATCAACGTGACGCCGCGCGATATCGAAGACATTTCGTTTGCGCGGTTCATGCTTGAAACGACACGCGAATTCGGTATCTCGCCCGAGCGCATCGTGCTTGAGATCACGGAGTCGCTAGCCTTCGTGGTGGACGACCCGCGCACCTTGATCGCGCAGTATCTGCAAGCGGGGTTTCGTGTGGTCATTGACGACTTCGGCACCGGCTACGCCAACCTGAGCAATCTGCTGACGTGGGGCGTCAGCGGTTTGAAGCTGGATCGCACCCTGATCCGTTGGGTCAGCGCCAACGACTGGGCGGCGACCGTGCTGGAGTCGGTGTTCGAGATGACGCGCCGCATGAACATCTACGTGATTGTGGAAGGCATCGAAAGCCCCGAGCAAGCTCGCTATGTCCTGGCACGCGCGCCGGCGGCAACCGGCCAGGGCTGGCTGTATGGCCGCCCGTGCCGCGCCGAGCTGCTGCCCGTGCTGGTCTCGCGCGCGGCATCGTCGCCCGCGTCGGCCAGTGCACCGGTTACGCCCGGCTTTTGCCCGGCGGCGCTGGCCGACGAGTCGTCGCGCGCCATCAGCCGCCGCCCAGCTCCACCGGCAGGTGTTCGCGCATGATTTCAATGAACCGACGCAAACGCGCCGGCTGAAAACGCGACGGCGCGTACACCAGGAATACCGGCAGCGGATCGGCGCGCCAATCAGGCGCCAGATGCACCAGCCTGCCGGTGGCAAGGTCTTCCTGCATTGCCCAGGCCGAGCCCAGCGCCACCCCCAGGCCCAACAGCGCGGACTTGCGCAGCGCGTACAGGCCATCGGTCGACAGACGCGGCTGGATGCCGAAGCGTTCAGTCGCCCCCGTGGCGCAATGCGTCAGGCTGACCTCGGTGCGATAAAACGTGCGCAGCGCCAGCCAGGGCAGGCGCGCCAAGTCGTCGGGATGTTGCGGGATGGGCCCGCCTTGCAGCAGGTCAGGCGACGCGATGACGATGCGTGGCACTTCACCCAGCTTGATGGCGATCACCGACGGATCGGTAACGGCGCCGACGCGAATGGCGCAGTCCACGTTCTCGGCGATCAGGTCCGGCATGCGGTCGTGCAGCAGCCATTCCACGCGCATGTTCGGATACTGCCGAAGATAGCTGGCCAGCGGGTCGACGAACTGGTCCTGACCGAACGCGTGCGGCGCCACCACGCGCAGCGTACCGATGGGCTCGTCGCCCGCGCCGCGCACCTCGCTTTCAAACGATTGCCAGGTGGCGATCAATTCCTTGGCGCGTTCATAGCAACGCTGGCCGTCTTCAGTCAGCCGGATCGCGTGGGTGGAACGTTGCAGCAGTCGCACCCCCATGGTGCGTTCAAGCAATTGCAGGCGGCGGCTGACGGTGGGCTGCGTGCCCCCCAGCTGCGCGGCGGCGGCCGACAGGCTGCCGGCCTCGACGATGCGCACAAAGGTCTCGATCAGCAGCAGGCGGTCGGTGGCGGCGGCGGTGGCGGCCGCGGAGGGCGGGGCAGAGGTGGTCATACGCCAATCGTATAACCGATGTACCCGCAAGTCGGCTACCAAAACGGGGCGCGCGCGCCCAGAATCTGCCCCGTACACGATCTTTCGGACACCTCACCATGTCATCCCAAACCCCCACCTCTACCGCTGCCTTATCGCGCGGACTTGTTTTCCTTCTGGCGATCGGCGCCGGTCTGTCGGTAGCGTCCCTGTATTACAGCCAGCCGATGCTGGGCGTACTGGGTGTGGACATCCACGCCAGCGCCGAGACGCTGGGTTGGATCCCCACCCTGACGCAGCTGGGTTATGCGTTCGGCATCCTGATGCTGGCGCCCCTGGGCGACCGCCACGACAGAAAGCGCATCATCCTCATCAAGGCCGCCGTGCTTAGCGTGGCATTGCTGGCCGCCGCCGTCGCGCCCTCCATCGGCCTGTTGCTGGCCGCCAGCTTCGTGGTCGGCCTGTCCGCCACGCTGGCGCAGGACATCGTGCCGGCCGCCGCGCATCTGGCGCCGGTCGAGCAACGCGGCAAGATCGTCGGCACCGTGATGACGGGGTTGTTGCTGGGCATTCTGTTGTCACGCGTGGTCAGCGGATTCGTTGCCGAGCAGTTCGGCTGGCGCGCCATGTTCGTGGCGGCCGCCGTCACCATCGTGGCGCTGGGCGCGGCGCTGTGGCGTGGCCTGCCGCGCTTCGTGCCGACCGCGCAGCTGTCGTACGCCGCGCTGCTGGGCTCGCTGGCAACGCTGTGGCGCCAGCACCCCGGCCTGCGCCGCGCCGCCACCGCGCAGGGCTTGCTGTCGCTGGGCTTCAGTGCGTTCTGGTCGACCCTGGCGGTGATGCTGCATGGCGCGCCGTTTCACCTGGGCGCGGGTGCGGCGGGCGCTTTCGGGCTGGCGGGCGCTGCCGGCGCGTTGGCCGCGCCGCTGGCCGGCCGCGTGGCCGACACCCGTGGTCCGCTCGCCGTGGCCAGCCTGGGCGCCGGGCTGACGATGGTGTCGTTCGCCGCCATGATCTTTCTGCCGTTCCTGTCACCGCACGCCGCGCTGTGGCTGATCGCGGGTGCCGCCATCGGCTTTGACCTGGGCATCCAGACCTCGCTGATCGCGCATCAAAGCATCGTCTACGGCATCGACCCGGCCGCGCGCAGCCGCCTGAACGCCATCCTGATGACGGGCGTGTTCATCGGCATGGCTGCCGGTGGCGCGCTGGGCAGCCTGGCGCTGGCCCACTGGGGCTGGACGGGCGTGACGGTCGTGGCGGCAGGCGCGGCAGCGTTGGCGCTGGGCCTGCGCGTGTGGCCGGCCACCGGGAGCCGCGCGATTATTGCGGCGCGTTGATCTCGTCTGCCGTGATGATTTCGGCAACGAGTACCTGCGCGGGCCCGTCCAGGAAGTATTCCTCCTGGGTGGGCTCGCGCAGTTTCATATAGGCCTTCTCGCCGATCTGCATGGTGTGCCCGGCGGCCAGTTCCGCGCCGCTTTCCAGCATGTAGCCCATGATGTTGTTGAAGATGTTCGAGTAGTACTCGCCTTCGTCATGGCCACGGGCCAGCGCCGCGAAGTCAGGCAGGCTGAACAGGTCGGCGCCATAGGTGCGCATCCACACGCCGGCCACGCCATCCACCTCATACTTCACAAAGCCGCAATACAGCATGTTCAGCGGCAGCGCGCGCAGCAGGTCCAGGCTTTCTTCACCCAGCGACTCGGCATCGAAGACGCCGGCCGGCAGCGAGGTGTGCGCATGTTCGTTCAACACCGCCACCGCGCCAAAGCCGGTCAACGCGCCGGCCACGGCGGCCAGCGCCACGTACTGCTCCAGCGGATCTTGCGAAAAACCCCCGTAGTACAGAACGATGTGGCTGGCGTGCGCGCGCACTTCGTCCTTGACCGTGCCCGGATAATGCGCCGGCGCCACGCACGCTTCCAACGCATCCTTGGGATAGGGCGCGTCAAAGCCCACCAGCCGCACCACGTGATCGCCCCAGCCGGCCAGGCCCAGCACTTCGGGCATGTCGGGCGCGATCTCGACGCGGGCATCGCTCATCGACGGGTGATACGCGCACAGCGCCGCCCGCAAGCCGTCCTCGTCCAGCGCCAGGGGCTCGGCGAACAGCACCTGCAAGCTCAGCGGGTTTTCAATGGCGGGGTTGGCGACCAGCGCGCGGGCGTCGGCGGATTCTTCCTTGCGGCCGAAGAAGCGGGAGAAGATGCTCATGGGGTTGGGGCTATCCGGAATTAAAACGGGGGCAGTATACGTTTGCCCTTGGCGGGCCCGATGCCGATGTCTCCATTGGACACATCTCTCACCGACCGGCAGGCTCCGAGAATCCATCAGGCCCCACCGTCTCCAGCACATAGTCGATGAACGATTTGATGCGTGATGAAATCGCGGTGTTGCGGTAGTACACGGCGTTGATCGGCTGCCTGACGTCTTGCGTCTGGCGCGGCAGCACCTGCTGCAACGCGCCCGTTTCGCGGTCGGCCCGCGTCATGAAATCCGACAGGCACACGATGCCGCCATGGTTCAGCGCCAGTTGCCGCAGCGTCTCGCCGCTGTGTGCGCGCACGCCGGGCTTGATGTGCAGCGCCTGCCCATCCGCATCCAGCAACGGCCATTCGTTCAACGATTCCGGCTGGCTGAACCCCAGCAGCATGTGCCGGGCGAGGTCGGCCACGCGCTTGGGCGTGCCGTGCTGCGCCAGATATGCGGGGCTGGCCAACACGCGCACGCGGCTCTGGCCCAGCGCCACCGCGTGCAGCGACGAATCCTTCAATCGCCCGATGCGGATGGCCAGGTCGGTGCGGCGTTCCAGCAGATCGATGTTGCCTTCGTTGCTGTTCAGTTCCAGCTCCACTTGCGGATACCGCTTGCGGTAGCCGGGCACCAGCGGCGCGATAACGTGCAGCATGAAGGGCGAGGCCGCGTCCACGCGCAACAACCCGGCGGGCTGATTGCGCCGCACATTCATCAGGTCTTCGGTTTCTTCGACCGCCGCAACGATGCGGCGCACCTGCTCAAGATACGCGCGGCCTTCTTCGGTCAGCGCCAGCCTGCGCGTGGTCCGGCGCATCAGCGTGGTTTGCAGCTTTTCTTCCAGGCGGCTCATGGTGCGGCTGGTGGCCGAGATGGTCTGGCCCAGCACCTCGGCGGCAGCGGTGATGGAGCCGCTATCCACCACGGCGATAAAGACCTGCATTTCGTCCAGCGTCGTTTTCATATTTGACGTTATATCAAAAGTATTTCGCCGATATGGGGCTTTTTTGGCAAGTATCGGGCGGGCACACTGGCTGCATTCCCGGGCCATGGGCGCCTGGATCTTTCCCCCCTTTCGGAGTTTTACATGAGCATTCCCCGTTTTGGCGTCGGCACGTTCCGGCTGCAAGGACAAGTCGTCATTGATTCGGTGCGCAACGCGCTGGACGTGGGTTACCGCGCCATCGACACGGCGCAAATCTACGAGAACGAAGCGGACGTGGGCCAGGCCATTGCGCAATCGGGCGTGGCGCGCGATGCGCTGTTCATCACCACCAAGATCTGGGTGCCCAACACCGGGCGCGACAAGCTGGTGCCCAGCTTGAAGGACAGCCTGGCCAAGCTGCGAAGCGACTATGTGGACCTGACCTTGATCCACTGGCCCGCGCCGGGCAACGGCGTGTCCATCGACGAATGCATGACTGCGCTGGCCGAGGCGCGCGCGCAGGGGCTGACGCGCCAGATCGGTATCTCGAACTTTCCCATCGCGCAAACCCGCGCGGCCATCGCCGCCGTGGGCCGCGAAGCCATCGCGACCAATCAGATCGAGCTCAGCCCGTACTTGCAGAACGCCACGCTGACCGCGTTCCTGAAAGAGCAGGGCATCCACGTCACGTCGTACATGACGCTGGCGTATGGCCGGGTGCTCAAGGACCCGGTGATCCAGCAGATTGCGAAGCGACACAACGCCACGCCCGCCCAGGTGACGCTGGCCTGGGCGCTACAGCTGGGCTATTCGGTGATCCCGTCATCGACCAGGCGCGACAACCTGGCCAGCAACCTGCTGGCCCTGCAACTGCGCCTGACCGACGCAGACATGGCGCAAATCGCCACGCTGGAAAGAAACGGCCGCGAAGTCAGCCCCGAAGGGCTGGCCGCGGCCTGGGACTGATACGTCGGGCAGGATTACTGCGTGTCGTAGCGCGGGGAGCGCGGCCCGTACAGGATGCCGCCGGGCTGGCCCGCGCTGAGCAGCATGTGGTTGGTCGTGCCGGCCACGCCATAGCTGCGATCCGACAGCGTGTTGACGATCTGGTCCACCATCGCCTGCACCAGCATGCCGATCAGGCCGCCGCTGCTGTTGCTGGCCTGCACCACCTGCTTGCTGCCCGACCACAGCTTGGCGCCGTTGCGCAGGTCGATCAGTTCGGCATCGATGGCCACCGTGACGTTGCTGGACACTACGGCATAGCTGGCGCCGTACTGTTTAACCGTCATGTACAAAGCCGCGTCGGCGCCGAAGATCTCGCGCAGCTTGGCGCCGGGCAGCCCGTGAATTTCGTCCGGGGAGCTCAGGCCGTTCTGCTTGAAGGTTTCGTCCATGACACCGACCGGGATCACGTAGTAGCCCGATTCCGCCAGGGGTCGCGTGGCTTGCGACAGCACGGCGGCCGTGGCGGCCACGTCCACGGACGTGTTCAGCGGCGGCAGCACCAGGATCGACGCCGGCTTGCTTTCGCGGAAAGCGGTGTAGTCCACGTGCTGCTGCGGCGCGACGCAACCGGCCAACATGGCGACGGCGGCCAACAGGCCGATTCGGAACAAGCGGGTCATCATCACGATCCCTTCTTCAAGGCTGCCGCATCGGCGGATGCCGGGGTGGCGGACGTGGCGTCAACGGACGCCGCGGGCTTGCCGACGTTGCGCATCAGGAAGTCCATGAACGGCGTGGATTCCGGAAAAGCCACCTTCTCGCTTTGCAGTTGCTCCACGCCCTTGTCGCCGTCACCCATCTTCAGGTACAGCATGCCCAGATGCGCGCGAAAGCCCGGCGGCAGCTCAACATTGGCCGCACGCGCGGTTTCAATGTTCTTTTCCAGGGCTTGAGCCTGCACCGCGTTATCCGACCCGTCTTCCTTCAGATACGCATAGACAGACGGCTGATAGGCCTGCCAGCTGTACATCGACTTGGGCTGCTGCACGCATGCACTCAAGAGACCCACCGCGGCGGCTACCGCCAAACCGCGCCCGGCGCGCGCAAGCGCATCCGGGCGACGCATCGCCTGTAGTTTCAACATGGCAAGTCTCCTTAGTTGGCGGAAGGCTGCCAGGCGCCTTGCTCGATGCCGTCGACCAGGCGGTCCACCGCCTCACGGATGGCCAGGTCCAGGACCTTGCCGTTCAAGGTGGAGTCGTAGCTGGCGGTGCCGCCAAAGCCGATGACTTCGCGGTTCGACAGGCTGTACTCGCCCGCGCCCGATGCCGAATACACCACTTCGGACGTCGTCACGTCGACCACGTTCAGGTCCACCTTGGCGTACGCCACTTGTTCCTTGCCACGGCCCAGGATGCCGAACAGCTGCTGGTCGCCAGTGACCTTGCGGCCGAAGGCGGTGACGTCGCCGGTCACGACATAGCGCGCGCCCTTGATCTGGTTGGCCTTTTTGTTGAAGCCGGCTTCCTGCTTGATTTCGGAGAGGTTGTCGCGGTCCATGACCTGGAAGCGGCCGCTGCGCTGAAGATGGCTGACCACGATCGTCTTGGCCTGGCCGCCCAGACGGTCGACGCCGTCCGAGAACACGCCACGCAGATAGTTGGTGCGGTTATCGAATTTACCGACCGAGATCGGGCTGCGCACGCCTTGATACGGCTTGGCCGCCGCCTGCGTGGCCGGCACCACCAGCGCTTGCGAGCGCTCGGTGGCGCAACCGGAAATTGCCGCCGCCAACACGGCCAGCGCGCCCATCTTTACGACCTTGTTCAACATCTTCTTCTCCTGCCGGCGCCACCGCACACGCGGCGGGCAAGCCTCTAATCGT
Source organism: Achromobacter sp. RT286_PF (assembly GCF_059760425.1). Taxonomy (NCBI): domain Bacteria; kingdom Pseudomonadati; phylum Pseudomonadota; class Betaproteobacteria; order Burkholderiales; family Alcaligenaceae; genus Achromobacter; species Achromobacter sp. RT286_PF. Next base: position 114,714 of record NZ_JCBAMR010000015.1, on the reverse strand, counting down.
TATTGAATCGAGCCGGCATTATAAGCAAATGAATAGTTTTGTCACAAATTGAAATAACGAGACTTTTGGCACGACATGCGGTATTCAGCAAAAAACGTTTAAAACGTGGCCGTTGTTTTGAAAAAAAGTGAATTTATGAAGCCACGCAACCTGACCGGCATCCATCGCTACGACGCACCCGCAGGCGGCTGGGGCGCGCTCAAGGCCACGGCGCAGGCCGTCGCCGACCAGATGCGCATCGCCGAAGCGCCCGTGCTGCTGTTGCGCACCAACAAGCCCGACGGCTTTGACTGCCCCGGCTGCGCGTGGCCCGACAAGGCGCACACGTCGACCTTCCAGTTCTGCGAAAACGGCGCCAAGGCCGTCACGTGGGAAGCCACCAAGAAGCGCGTCACGCCCGAGTTCTTTGCCGCGCATACCGTCACCGAACTGCTGACCTGGAGCGACCACGACCTGGAAGACGCCGGCCGGCTGACGCACCCCATGGCGTACGACGCCGCCAGCGACACGTATCATGCCATCGGCTGGGACGCCGCGTTCGCCCGCATCGGCGCCACGTTGTCGGCATTGCCCGACCCCGACATGGTCGAGTTCTACACGTCGGGCCGAGCCTCGAACGAAGCCGCCTTTCTCTTCAGCGTGTTCGCGCGCGAGCTGGGCACCAACAACTTTCCCGATTGCTCGAACATGTGCCACGAGGCCACCAGCGTCGGCCTGCCGCAAGCCATCGGCATCGGCAAGGGCACGGTATCGCTGGACGACTTCGACACCTGTGACCTCATCATCTCGATGGGCCACAACCCCGGCACCAACCATCCGCGCATGATGGGCACCTTGCACGAGTGCGCGCGGCGCGGCGTGCCCATCATCGTGTTCAACCCCTTGCGCGAGCGCGCGCTGGAACGCTTTGCCGACCCGCAGAACCCGGTCGAGATGGGCACGCTGGGGTCCACCCGCATCGCCTCCACGTATTACCAGGTGAAGGTCGGCGGCGACGCGGCCGCGCTCAAGGGCATCATGAAGGCGCTGGTGGCGGCGGACCGCGACGCGCCCGGCGTGCTGGACCATGACTTCATTGCCCAGCACACAGAAGGCTTCGACGACTATGTGCAGGACCTGGACGACACCCCGTGGCACGACATCGAAGCGGCCAGCGGCTTGTCCCGCGCGGACCTGGAGGCCGTGGCCACCGCCTACGCCAGATCAAATGCCACCATCGTGACCTACGGCATGGGCATCACGCAGCACGCGCGCGGCACCCATAACGTGCAGCAGATTGCCGCCCTGCTTCTCATGCGCGGCAACTTCGGCAAGCCGGGCGCCGGCATCTGCCCGTTGCGCGGGCATTCCAACGTGCAGGGCAATCGCACGGTGGGCATCACGGAAAAGATCGATCCGGTGATGTTCGACAATTTTGAAAAGACGTTTGGTTTCCGCCCGCCCGAGCGCCACGGCCACGACGCCGTGGACGCGATGAAGGCCATGGTCGACGGCTCGGCGCGCGCGCTGATCTGCCTGGGGGGCAACCTGGCGATGGCGCTGTCCGACACCGACCAGTGCGAAGCCGGCATGCGCCGGCTGGACCTGGCGGTGCACATGAACACGAAGCTGAACCGCTCGCACCTGCTGATCGGCCGCGAGTCGATCATCCTGCCGGTGCTGGGCCGCACCGAAAGCGACGTGCAGGCTGGCGGCGCGCAGTCGATCACGGTCGAGGATTCCATGTCGATGGTGCATGCCTCGCGCGGCAAGCTGGCGCCGGCCTCGGAACACCTGCGTTCCGAACCCGCCATCATCGCCGCCATGGCCGCTGCCACGCTGCCGCACAGCCGCGTGCCATGGCTGCACCTGGTGGAAGACTACGACCGCATCCGCGACCTGATCGAACAGGTGTACCCGGACTTCCGGGGCTACAACGAACGCATCCTGAAGCCCGGTGGCTTTCGCTTGCCATTGCCGCCCACGGAACGCATCTGGAAGACGCCGTCCGGCAAGGCGCGGTTCCTGCCGTTCAAGGGCCTGCGCGAAGACCCGGCCGCGCCGTCGGACACGCTGACGCTGACCACGCTGCGCAGCCACGATCAATACAACACCACCATCTACGGGCTGGACGACCGCTATCGCGGCGTGTTCGGACGGCGCGACGTGCTGTTCATGAACGCGGCCGACCTGGCGCGCCTTGGCCTGGAACATGGGGACGAGGTAGACATCAACACCGGCCTGCCGGGCGAATCGCACCGCCATCTGCGGCTGACCGCCATTGCCTACGACATTGCGCCCGGGTCCGTCGGCGCGTACTACCCGGAAGCCAACAACCTTTGCCCGCTGGACTACCAGGACAAGCAAAGCGGCACGCCCAGCTACAAGTCCATCCCCGTGCGGATCCGCAAGGCTATCTGAGTTCCAGCGTGGCCCCGATGACGCGCAGCGTCGGCATCAGCTGACGCCACGCGTCGCGGGGGATGGCGGCGGGACGCTTCAATTCGGCCGCGGCCGGATCGTTCAGCAAGTCGCCCTTGCAGGCGAACACGACACTGTTGGTCATGTCGTCATCCACCACTTCAAACATTGACGAGCCGAACGAGGCCCGCACGCGCGCCAGGTACTCGTGATGCATCGGGTGGTTCACGTGGTAGTTGATGACCAGGATGCCGTTCTCGCGCAGCGCGCGGTGGCAGTCGGCGTAGAACGCTTCGGAACACAGCGCATCCGGAATGCCACCCACGCCATAGCCGTCCAGGAAAATCACATCGGCATGGTCCGACAGGCCGCGCAAGTGGTCGGCCGCGTCGGCCTGCACCACGCGAAAGCGGGCGTTGTCGGGTGGCACCATGAAGGCCTCGCGCAGGGCGATGACGGCGGGGTCGATCTCGACCACTTCAATGTCGGCACCGGCCAGGTAGCGATAGCAAAATTTGGGCAGCGAGCCGCCGCCCAGGCCCACCATCAGGATGCGCGCGGGCTCGGGGTTGAACAGCACGAAGCCCATCATCATGCGCGTGTATTCAATTTCCAGCGCGTCGGGATTCAGCAGCGACATGCTGCTTTGGATTTCTTTCTGCGTGAAATGCAGCATGCGCCGCGTGCCCACGTTCTGGACGAAAGGCCGGTGGATGGCTTGGGGCTCGTCGGACGGGGTGGTCGGCGCGGAAGGTACGTGGTCGGACATGGGGCGGGTGGCGTCTGCCTATGCATCTACATAAAAAACAGACACAAGATACCACTCGCCCCGGACGCTCGGGTTTGGCGGCCGCCGAATTCCTAGAACACAGTCGGAACGCTGCGGACCGCGCGCTCGGGCTCGCGGTAGCCCTGCGGCTTTTGCCGCTTGGGCAGCGTTATCTTTGCCCGGGGCAGCGCCTTGTACGGAATGCTCTTGAGCAGGTGGCTGATGATATTGAGCCGCACCCGTCTTTTGTTATTGGAATCCGCCACGAACCAAGGCGCGTAGTCCGTGTCCGTTTGCGCGAACATATCGTCGCGGGCGCGCGAATAGTCATACCAATGGCTGTACGAATCCAGATCCAGCTTGGACAGCTTCCAGATTTTCCGCTCGTCGTGAATACGCGCCTGTAGCCGCCGCGTCTGCTCGGCTTCGCTAACTTCCAGCCAGTACTTGATCAGAATCACGCCGGAATCGATGATGGCACGCTCGACCAGCGGCACCGCTTTCAAGAACGCCTTGGCCTGGCTTTTGGTGCAGAACCCCATGACGCGTTCCACGCCGGCGCGGTTGTACCAACTGCGGTCGAAAATCACGATTTCGCCGGCCGCCGGCAAATGCGGCAGATAGCGTTGCACGTACATCTGCGTTTTTTCGCGGTCGGTGGGCGACGGCAGCGCCACCACGCGAAAGACCCGTGGGCTGACCCGCTCGGTAATCGCCTTGATGGTGCCGCCCTTGCCCGCGCCGTCGCGCCCTTCGAACAGGATGCAGACCTTTGCCCCGCTGTGCACCACCCATTGCTGAAGCTTGACCAGTTCAACATGAAGCTTGGCCAGTTCGCGCTCGTACTTCTTTGCCGACAACCCCGCGACACCGGGCGCGCCGTTTTCAAGTGCGGCGCTGACGGGTTCGTCCTTTGCGATTGCTTTTTCGGTTTTCATCATCTCGCTCCTTGATCGGCCCATCGGGCATTGTGAGCCGAGTCGCAATTGAAGGTCCATGATGATTCCGGCGAAAAATCGTCAGGTTCGAATCACCAGAATCGCGCCCCGTGCGCACGGTGGTTGCAGCGTTATTGCGGATGAAAACGATTGCGCGTTGCGGAAGGCGTTTCAAGGAACAGCGCGCGGTATTGCGCCGCGGAATGCGTGGAATAGGGATAGCCATGCTGCAAGAAGCAGTCGGCCACCGTCATCCGTTTGTCCTCGCCTGATGCCAGGTCCCAATACACGTCGTGAAGCTTGCGCAGGCAAAGATAATGTCCTGGGCCCATGCCGAAACACGTTTGGAAGAAGTCGCGCAAACCGCGCTCGCTGATTTTCAGGCCCCGGCGTATGTCTTCGACGTGGGCGTTCTCATTACGCTCGCGAAAGACCGTCAGCGTGGCGTCGCACAACCATGCCAGCGATGACGAGGGGCGGCCCTTGCACCGGTCGTGCGGGAAACGACAGGCCATCAGGTCAAACAGCCTGCGTTCGATCAAGCGGCGGCCGATCGCGGGCGGACAAGCCGGGGTCATCGCCATCAGGGCCGCTTCGCGCAGGGCGCCCCATTGCAGGGGGTCTGTTTTTTCCATGCCGCCTGTACTACGCCAACGCCTGAGCGTCTGCGCCAGCAGGCCATCGCCTGTGAACAGCTCGGCATCAACCGGCAACGCGATACTGATCCATTCGTTGGGCCCTGCCGCGCGAAAGACGTAACCCTTGCCCGGCGCCAGGATGCCCAGCGCCGCCGCATTCAAGGGTGCCCCATTCAGCCAGGCCTGGCAGGGAGAAGGCTGCGACAACAGCAACGTCAGGTGAGTAGACCGGCACACCGCTTCGCACACGTTTGAAACGGCGGCGCTACCCTGCTGGAGGTCGATGCCGTCAATGTCGAAACGGCTGATACGCCACCCCCCGCCCCCGCTTCCCAAGAGAAATACGCGTGCCTGGGCGTCGAAGATGGCGCCAGCGTAGGAATCGAACGACTTGAAATGATGAAGATCCATCTGTTTCCCCTGGCAAGGTACCGACGACGTGGATCTGACAACATATTGCCGAAATTAGCATAGACACATGCTTGGGTCACTGGCGAAAATCAATTTGCTGTTTCGCAATAAGCCACCTTGGCAACGGTTGAGTTATTGGCATCCCATAGGGAAAAGGGGCGCGAAATGTCTTTGGCCCGTTCACGACATGGATTTGCCGTGGCCTTTGCCGTAGCCGCCGCAATGGCGCCGGGCACCGGGCACGCCGCGGCGGGCCATTGGGAAGACGCCATCGCCGACGTGCTCGTCTGGGTGGTGCTGGTTCTGGTGCCCATCCTGGCCGTCTGGATATTCTGGAAGCTGCACGTCCTGCCGGAAGTCATCGCCGAAAAGCGCCACCACCCGCAAGCCGAAGCCATCAAATCGCTATGCCTTTTATCCCTGGCGTTCGGCGGCATGCTGTGGCCCTTTGCCTGGCTGTGGGCGCACACCAAGCCCATCGGTTATCAGATGGCGTATGGCCGCGACACGCACGATGAGGCGCCGGTCGCCACGCCCGCCACCGATCTACCGCCCCCTCCATCCCGACCAGACGGTTGATGACCGGCGCGCCAGAGGAGTACGTGTCGCGTGGGCGCGTTTGCGAGACATGTGGATGCCGCACTTGTCCAGGAGGTTTGCATGCTTGAACTCATTGCTCTCTTCTACGGCGTGCTGGTGTGGCTGATCTTCATCAAGCTGAAGCTGCTGCCCTGGAATATTCAATCGCAGGTCGGCGTGGTGGCTGTGGGTGCGGCGGGCCTGACCGCACTTATTTTCATCATCAACGTCGTCACGCCTTCGTCCGCCGAATTGCGCGTGACCAACTACGTCGTCGAAGTCGTACCCCGCGTGACCGGACGCGTGGTTGAAATTGCCGTTGAAGGCAATCGGCTGATCAAGAAGGGCGACGTGCTGCTGCGCCTGGACGACGAGCCCTATCGTTTGAAACTGCGGCAACTGGAAGCCAAGTTGATCGATGCGCAGGCCACGCAGCAATCGCTGGACCGGGATTTGTCCTCGGCCAAGGCGATGACGGCGGCCGCGTTGGCGCAGGTTGATCTGGCCCGCATGCGGCTGCGCCAAAGCACCGCGCTGGCCGCGCGCGGCGCCGGTAGTCAATACGACGTGCAGAGCTTTCAAAGCGAGCTGAAGGTACGCCAAGCCAACTGGGAAGCCGCGCGCGAAGCGGAACAGAAAATCCGCTTGAACATCGGCGCCATGTACGAAGGCGACCAGGCCGCCGTGGCGCAGGTGAAAGCCGAATTGGACACGGCCAAGTGGGAGCTGGCGCAAACCACGCTGTATGCCCCGGCGGACGGATACGCCATCAACCTGCAAGCGCGCGTGGGCTCGTATGCCGCCGCGATCCCCTTGCGGCCCATCATGTCGTTCGTTGAAACCTCGCAGCAGGTCATCGCGTTCTTCGATCAAAACCAACTGACCAAGGTCAAGCCGGGCGACGAGGTCGAGGTGTCCTTGCGCACCATCCCCGGCCGCGTGTTCAAAGGCAGCGTCGATTCCATTGTGTGGGCCACATCACAAGGCCAGTTCCAGGCGTCCGGCGCCTTGCCGGGCACCACGGCGGAAGGCGCCAGCGCCGCCGCGCCGATGCAATACGCGGTGCGCATAGACCTGCAGGCGCCCGAGGACATCATGTTTGCGATGGGCGCGCGAGGCAACGCCGCCATCTACACAGACAGCCTGCGCGCGCTGCATATGGTGCGCAAAGTCATCTTCCGCGTGTCGTCCAAACTGGACTACCTGGTTCTCAAGCTGCACTGACCGGCCTTGCCTATGTCCGCGCCCCCGACCCTTCTTTCCCGCGCGCTGCCCCTGGCATGCATGGCCATGCTGATGGCCGGCTGCGCCAACCTGAACCGGCCGGCGGACGATGCCATGGTCAAGGACGCCATGGCCGGTACCGATGTGCCGGCGGCGTGGACGACCAGCGCGCAAGCTGCCGCGTTCGAGCCCGCGTGGGCGGGGTTTCCGCAGACCGGCACCTTGCAAGCGCTGATCGAGGAAGCGCTTGCCAACAATGTGGACCTGCGCGTGGCGGCCAGCCGGATGCAACAGGCCGCGCACCAGGCGCGGCTGGCGGGCGCATCGTTGCTGCCCACGGTAGGCATTGGCGCGCGCGCGGCCACGGACCCGACGCCGGGCAGTGCGTTTTCCGCCAACGGCTACGCCGTCCTGATGAACTGGGAGCTGGACCTGTGGGGCAGGGCCAGGGCCGAGAAACTGTCCGGCGAGGCGGGCTACCGGTCCTCGGAAGCCGACTACGCCTACGCGCGCCAGTCCATCGGGGCATTGACCGCAAAAAGCTGGCTCGCGGCATTGGAGGCAAGCGGGCAGCTTGCGCTGGCTCGCGAACTGGAAGGTGCAACAAGCGACCAGCTCAAGCTGATTCAATACCGTCGCAGTATCGGCCGGGTCGGTGAATTTGAAGTGGCGCAGTGGTCCGAGCAGGTTGCCGCGGCGGCGGACGTGGTGGCCCAGCGCGAACTGGCGCGGGTGCAAGCGCTGCGCGCGTTGGAATTGATGTTGGGACGCTATCCCGCCGGCGTCGCGCAGGCGGACGAAGCCATTCCCGATTCGCCCGCGCCGCTGGCGCCCGGCTTGCCGCTGGCGCTGCTGGACCGCAGGCCTGACCTGGTGGCCGCGCGCGAACGCCTCGTGGCGGCCTTTTTCGGCGCCGAGGAAGCCAAGGCAGCGCGACTGCCCACCATTGCGATATTTGCCGGCGCGGGGCGCTTTACCAAAGACTATTCCGGCTTGGCCACCAGCATGCAAAGCTGGGTCTTCCCCGTGGGCGCCTCGTTGGCCTGGCCGCTATTTGACGCCGGCCGTCGCCAGATCACGCTCGAATTGCGCACGGAACAACAGCGGGAAGCGCTGGCGTTGTACGCGCGCGCCATCCTGGGCGCCATGGCCGAAGTGGAAAACGGCTTGACCGGCGAGCAGCAGTTGGCGATGCGAGAGCAATCGCTGCAACGCCAGTATTCCGAAAGCCGCCGCGCGCTGGCGTTGGCGCAGGTGCAACGCCAGATTGGCCAGTTTGACGACTTCGACGTATTGCAGCGCAAGCGCGACGCGCTGCGCGTGCAAAGCGACCTGATGCACGTGCGCGCCGAAAGGCTGGTGCAGCGCGTGAACCTGCATCTGGCGCTGGGCGGACGCTTCGAGTCGGATGCGCCGACGACCCCCGCGACGCCAGCGTCAACGCGAATCAGCCCCGACGCCGATCAGGCCGCGTCGCACGCTACGGCTGCGGCTGCGAGCCCGCGCCAAACAGATCCGCTTGCCGGGGGTCCGCCGACGCCAGGTCATAGCCAATCTGCGCAGCCACCTCACGCAAAATATTCTGCGCCAGATTGAACGCCGTATTGGCCGCCGGCACGCCGGCGTAGATGGCATTCTGCAACAGCACTTCTTTCAACTCATCGGGCGTCAGGCGCGACTCATCCGGCGCGGTCAGCGCGGCGCGCACGTGCAGCTCGAATTCTTCCCAGCGGCCCAGCGACAGCGTCACGGCCAGCACCATCATGCGGCGCGCCTTGTGCGGCAAGCCCGGACGGCTCCAGATATCGTGCCACGCGTAACGCGTGATCATGTTCTGGTAGTCGGCGGTGAACGTGGTGGCGCGGTCCAGCGAACGCTGCACCCATTCGTCACCCAACACGGCGCGGCGGTTCGCCAGGCCGCGCTCGAAGTCTTCTTCTCGGCTCATCGTGTGCTTCTCCCTGCAACGGGTTGAAAAGGGAACGGGCCAACGCCGCGCCCGTTCCCGTCGGTGGATCAGTTCACCGTGATGTTATTGGCTTTCACGACCTCGGCCCAACGCACTTGCTCGGCGTCGACGAACTTGGCGAAGTCGGCCGCGCTGCTGCCCACGGGGGTCAGGCCCAGCTTGGCCAGCTTGTCGCGCGTTTCGGGACGCGCCAGCGCCTTTTGCACCAGGTCTTGCAGCTTGGCGACCACTTCCGGGCTGGAGCCGGCGGGCAGGAACAGGCCGTTCCATTCGACCACGTCAAAATTCTTGATGCCGGCTTCGCCGACCGTGGCCACATCGGGCAATTCCGGCATGCGCTTGGCCGAGGACACGGCCAGCGCCTTGAGCTTGCCGCCGCTGACGTAGTTCAGGCTGGATGCCGCGTTGGCGAAGTACACGTCCACCTGTCCGCCCATGACGTCCACGATGGCCGGCGCGCCGCCCTTGTAGGGCACGTGCACCACGTTCACGTCCGCATCCTTCTTGAGCAGTTCAGCAGCCATCTGCGCCAGGCTGCCGGGGCCGTACGAGGCAAAGGTGTACTTGCCGGGGTTGGCACGCGCGGCCTTGATGAAGTCGGGCAGGTTGTTGAACGCCGAGCCCGGCGCCGCCACCAGGATGTTGGGCACGCTGACCGCTTGCGAGACCGGCACGAAGTCCTTCTTCGCGTCGTAGGGCAGCTTGCGCAGCACCGGGTTGATCGAGAACGCGGACGCGTCGAACAGCACCGTGTAGCCGTCCGGCTTGGCGCGTGCCACGAAGGCCGCACCGATCGAGCCGCTGGCGCCGCCCTTGTTTTCGATCACGACGCTTTGGCCGGCCACTTCGCTCATGCCCTGGGCGATGATGCGCGCGGCATTGTCAGCGCCGCCGCCGGCGGAATACGGCACCACCATCGTGATGGGCTGCTCGGGATAGCCGGCGGCGTTGGCCGCGCCGACTGCGCCGACCAGGCCGATGGCCGCAACCAGCGGACGCAATGCGGCCAAGGCCGCGAAACGGGTCTTCTTCATGTGTGCTCCTCACAACTCCCCGACGGGGATATTCGATTGATGATGAATCGTTGCGCGATCCGCCTGACGGGGTCAGACGGTCGCGATGGGGTTGACCGGCGCGCCGACCAGACCGGGCACGTACATGGGTGCGGCGGTCAGGAAGAAAGCGTGTCGGCCATGCTGGCGCAGCCAGTGCGCCAGCGGGGTCAGATGCCAGAGCTCGCCCAGTGGCAGGCCCAGCTTGAAGAGGCATTGTTCGTGCAAGGGCAGCAGCGGCCCGGGGCCTGCGTCCAGCTGATGGTTGCGCAGTTCCACGGCGTGGTTGTCCGCCGCGATGGCGGCAATGCGGCTGTCCTTGATCCAGGCCAGCAGTTGCGCGTCCGCGCCGTCCAGCACGCAGCAGCTGGTCTTGAGCCGTTCCTGTTCGTGCTCGCCCAGCGTCAACGCCAGGTCGGCCAGGCCAGTGTGCAGGCACAGCACGTCGCCGGGCCGCACTTGCACCCCGTCGGCCTCGATCACGTCCATGAGGTCGCGGTACGACACCTTGCGGTGTTCATCGCCAAAGCGGGCGCGCAGGTCAACCATCACGCCGCGCCCCTGGATGCCATGGCGCGCCATCGGCGCGATGGACAGGTCTTGCGTGCCGGTGAAGTTGTCGGTGGAAGGCTCGCTGACGGTAAAGCCGTTGTACCCGGTGGGCTGCGGCTGGCCCGTGCCGTGGGCGTCATACATCGAGCCCACATGGCCCAGTGCGTCCCATTGCGTCGAGTACTGCGGCGACAGCGTGACGCGGTCGTCGCTGACGACGTCGGTGGCGCCGGGCACGTCCAGGCCCAGCGGATATCGGTACACCGGCACGCCGCTTTTCTCGGCGGGCTGGATCGACGGCCCCTTGCGGCGCGGGTTCAGCACGGGCGCGCGCGGCACTGTCAACGGCAAGCTGAGCGAAAACGAAATCCCGGTCTTGATTTCCGCGACGGCGGCCAGACGCGCCTGGCTGTCCAGGTGGTTCAGCGTGCCCAACTGGTCGTCGTGGCCGAAATCGCCCCAGTTCGAACCCTGCGGGCGGCGCAGGTATCGTGGTGTTTGACTCATGGTCACTGTCCCCTCGTCCTTGGCGGGACGAATTTGTAAACGTTGTTACGCTTATTGCAACACGTTGCGTCGCAATTTCAGGGGGACAACAACCCGGGTGTATCTCAGAGTGGACAGTTTTTTGTCGCGCAGCCTTGACGCCTAGCCGCCGCAGCTGGAGCCGGTTCTTGATGCAGGCAGGGGCGTATCGCCACCGGTGTTGCCGGCAAACTTGCGGATCTTGTCTGCCAATTCCGGCGTCGGGTGCTCGTAGCCGTAACAATACGGCGGCGTCGGCGCGGCATCGGGTCGGTAGTCCTGCAACACCGGCTTGGCATCGCCCAGGTACAGGTTGTCTTTCAGGCGCAGGAAGGCTTTGTAGTCGCGCGTGTAGCCGTGCTGCGACTTCAGTTTCTCGTACGCGCCGCGATCCGACTCGCCGTTGTCCAGCGCGCTGCGTTTGGCGGCAATGGGAATGTAGTGGCAGTAATTGACGTTGACGCCTTCCACCGTGGGAAAGAATTCGGGCTCGACGCACTTGCGCTGCGCCGTGTTGTTGAAGATGTTGCCTTCGACCAGCGCCTTGGCTTCCAGGCTGAAGCTCATGCCGTAGAAATCCCAGTCTTCAAGCAGGTTGTTGAACAGGTGGAACGTGCCGAACTGCCCGCGCGGATTGCGCTGCACGGTGTTGAAGAAATAGTTGTGATGCAGCGTCACGCGGGCGATCGAATCACGTTCGTAGTTCTGGAACAGGTTCTTGGACGTGATGTTGTTCAGCAGCATGACCTTGTTCGAGTTATGGAACTTGGTCCATGAAATCGTCACGTCGGTGGACCCGTTCTTCACGTTCAGCAGCCGGTCCGACATGCGCGACAGATCCATATGGTCCACCCACACATCGCGGCTGCCATTGGCCACGTTCACGGCCTGCGTCAGCCGGTTTAGGCGGCCGTCGATGGTCAGGTGCGTCAGGATGACGTTCTGCACGCCGTACACGCCCAGCCCGTCGTCGATCAAGGCAACGCGCTTGCCGCGCCCGTCGATCGTCACGTTCGAGGGCACGCGCAGCTGCTTGTCCAGCACGATCGTCATATCGGATGCGAAGCGGATCCAGGTCGGCCCCTTCTTGGCTTGCGCCAGCGCGGCGCGCAAGGTGCCCGGCCCCGAATCCTGGTCGGACGTCACCTCGATGAACTTGCCGCCCAGGCCGCCCGTGGCCTTGGCGCCGTAGCCTTCGCGTTGAGACAGCAGCGATGAAACGAGCGGGCAGTGTTCGTCCGGGCTGGGGCAGGCTTCATTCGCGGCCGCCGCCCCGCCTTGCAGCAGGGCCACGGCAAGCAGCCAACGCATCGTTTTCATTGCAGACTTCATCAAGGCTTGTTCCTATTGCTGCGCGGAGCGATCCGCGGACTGCACATGACGCCAGATGCCGCCGCTCAAGCGCAGATTTTCAGGGGGACCGGCCACGTGTTCGCGCAACCGTTCGAAATACGCCTTCTGCCATCGCAGCGCGTAGGCATCGGCGTCTTCGCCGGGATTGGCCGCCGGCAGCATGGCCAGCGTGTACGTCACCTGGCCGTTTTCCCAACGCGGCGCGTAGAACACCGACGGCACGCCCATGCGATGCGCCAGGTGCGACGCAAAGGCGGAATACGTTACTTCCTGACCTTCGAAGGTGGTGCGGGGCGCGGCGGGATTCGCCGCGCCGTCGATGGCCAGGCACAGCACAAAGCCCGAGTTGATGGCGCGCATGCAGGCTTTGGCCACCTGCGCCTCGGTTTGATCGGCGGTGGAAATCAAGGCCGTGGCATAGCTGCTTTGGGCCACCGTGGGCGCGGTGGCGAGCCAGCGCGACGGAATGCCCAGAAGCTCCAGCGCCATCAGCCCGGCATACATGGGGCCGACGTGCGCGGTCGCCACCACCACGCCCTTGCCGGCCGCCAGCAACGGCGCGAAAAAGCGCTCGCCAGTATCCAGTTCGCCCAGCAACTGCATGGCCTCTTCGACATCGTCTTCGCGGCATTCCAGCCAGTCGAACAGCAGATGGTCGATCATGTGGCCCCAGCGCGCGCGGCGTTCCCAATCCGCGCGGTCTGCATTGGCGTCGCCGCGCAGCGACCACGCCCAATCCAGCCGCGCCTGTGGAATCGGCGCCATGTGCAGCCGTTGCTCCATCTGCGCCATGGCTTCCTGGAAGGTCTTGGGCAGGTGTGCGCTGCGCGTGGCGACGTACTTCGTGTACAGCGCCTCGGCCTCTTGCTTGCGGCCCGCCTGCGACAGCGCCCCGATGGCCGAGCGCTGCCAGATCAGCTTGTCGGGAGACTTCTCGACAAGCTTCAACATCTGCTCGGCGGCCTCGTCGTACTCCAAGGTGTAGCGCAGCGCACGTGCATACAAAGCACGCGTCTGCTCCAGCTCGGGCGCCAGTTCAATGGCCTGCGCCAACGGCGCCGCGGCCTCCTTGTAGCGGCCGGCACGCAGCAGGGTTTCGCCGTACAGCGTCAACAGCCGCACGTCCGTGGGCGCGGCGGCCAGGCCCGCTTCAAAATGGGTCAGCGCGTGCACCTTGCGGTCATCCTCAGTCGCACGCCGCAGATGCGCCATGCCCAACGACGCGCGCAAGGCGGGGCTGTCGTGGCCAGCGTTCAGCGCCCGGTCGCCCAGTTCAATCGCCGCCTGGGCGCGCTCGTCTTCCAGCAATGCGCGCACGGCCATCGTGGCCACGCGTTCATTCGGCAGCTGCGCGGGGTCCAGGCTTGCGGCGATGTCGGCGGCCAGGGCCGTGTCGCCATTACGCGCAAAGGCCATCATCCAGGCATACGCCTCGGCGGGCTCGTCGCGCGCCATGGACACGGTGGCGCGTGCGACCTCGGCGGCTTCCGACACGCGGCCCGCCTGCACCCGCAATTGAATGCGTGCGGCGTGGTGCGATGCGTTGGCGGGCTCGATGCCGGCCGCGGCATCCACCTCGGCAATAGCGCGGTCCCACTGCTTGGTGCGGCCCAGCAGGCTGGCCAGCAGGCGGCGGTCATCGGCGCGGGCCGGGTACGCCGCAATCAGCGTTTCCAGGGCGGCGATGGCGGGCGCAAGCTTCGCTTCGCGCATCCAGGGCGCGACCAGCAGGCGGCGCACATCGCGCCAGCCCTCGTTCGTCTTCGCCAGCGCCGGTCCCAGTCTTGCCAACTGGCCGGCGGGTTCGTCGGCCGCCAGAATGTCGCGGATGACTTCGCGCAGCTGCGTGGTGGCGTCGGCCTGGGCGCGGCGTTCTTCAATAGCGGTATCAACCATGGCGCAGCCCCCGCAACAATGCCATTGCCACGCGCGACACAAACATCAGCACAAAGCCTAGCGCCAGCGCTTGCAGCAACAGGATGGCGGTACGCGGGCTGCTGGGGCGGTCCGTGGGCACCGGCTGCGCGATGATGGACAGATAGCGTTGCAGGCGCAGCGCGTCCGTCATCGCCTGTTGGTACGACTGCTGCGCCAGCGTCAGGTTGGAATCCGCGAACGCCTGGGTGTTACGCAGCGCCTCGTAGGACTTGAGCTGCTTGGCTTCGGCATTGCCGTCGCCGCTGAGGCGACGGCGCACCGACGCAATGCGCTTTTGCAATGCCACCACCTGCATCTGGGCGGGCTTGAGCATGAAGTGGTCCTTGTTTTCCAACGCGCGGATCTTGTCCAGATTGATCTGCGCGCTGCTCAGTTCTGTTTCCAGCTGGCTGGACAGGTTCAACAGCATGGCCACCGTGGCCGTCGGGTCGATGTTGCCGTGCGTGGTGCGCCACGCCGTCAAGGCTTCGCGCGCGGCCAGCGCCTTTTGCTCGGCCAGCCTGACCGACTCTTCGCTGACCTTCAGCTTGTCGGCCACGCCTTTCTCGTTCATCGAGCTGACGAATTCTTCGGCCAGGCCGATCAGCGCCTTGGACAGCATCGCGGCGTCTTCCGGCGAGAACGCGCTGACGCGCAGCACGTCGATCTGCTCCAGGGCGTTGAACGAGACGTGTACCGCCGACTGATAGGCGCGGTACAGGTCGTCTTCGCTGGAATCTTCGGCCAGGTGGTTGAAGGGGTCGATACCCGTGTGGATCAGGTACTGGCGCAGGCCGACCTTCTTGTCCAGCTGTTGCATGGCATCGCGCGATTTCAGGAAATCGCTGACCGCCCAGCCGTCGACAAAGCCGCCCAGCATGCCGCCCATGTTGCCCGTGGTCAGCAAGCTTGCCGCGCCGCCTCCGCCGCCTTGCTGGCCGGAGCCCGACTGCACGAAAAAGCGCGATTCCGCTTCGTAGCGCGGGGTGGCGACGCACAGCACATAGACCAGCGCCAGCGCCACCGGCGCAATGACGATGAACGCGTTGATCCAGCGGTGGCGCCGGCGTTCGCGCAGCGCAGCCTGCCGTTCGCGACGGCGGCGTTCGATTTCGGAGCCGCCCTCAGATCCCGAGCTGGCTGTCTTCGAAGCCGCCTCCGAAGACGTCATCGCCGGTGCCGGAGTCGCTTCGAGATCGTCGCGGGGGGTATTTGCTGAGGCATTGGTCGAGGTCGTCTTCGATGCTGAGAGCGCTTCGTTCATAAATCAAGCCTTTGAGGCAGTAGTCCGCCATCTGGTTCTGGCGATAGCTAGAGAGAATTAGGGTCCGGCCGATCAACCGCTCTTCGAACAGGGCCAGCCAGAGCCGGGTGAACCGGCAGGGTTCGAAAGGGATGGCCCCTTCGATCACGTAAACGTCGAAAGCCGGCGCCAGCGCCAGGGCGAACGAGAATTCCTGCCGTGCGTAAAGCGGCCAATGTTCCATGGGTTTGGCCAGCACCTTGGGGTCGCTGATCAGGTCCGCGACCAGTTCGTGCGTGGCTTCGATATCGATTTCGTACATCTCGCAGACGAAGTCGATGATGGAAAGCCCGTTGGCCTTGCCCCGGATAAAACCTTGCCGCCCAATCGCCCACGACACATTGCCGTCGTGCTTGACGAAGCCCTGGCGCGGCGGCCGCAGATTGCACAACACGTCGACAATCTGGCGGTGCATCTCGGGCGTATGCGACAGCAGGGCGTAGCGCCCGACGGGTATGTCGAGCGTGGCGTTGGCCAGCAGCGGTTGCCGGCTGCCAAAGGCATAGGGTTCGTCAGTGACGCCATTCAGATGAATCATCTGGCCCCCTTACATCGGCTGGACATTGGGGCGTGCAAGACGCTCGGCCGCCAGGGCGACCACCATCATGAACACCAATGCCGTCAAGAAATAGCCCAGGCTGGCATCGTGGGAATCGTAGGCCGCGAAGTAAGCCGAACGCAGCAGCTGCATGCCGTGCGCGAACGGCGACCACAGAATCCATGGGCGCAGATGCTCGGGCAACTGCTCCGACACGAAGAACACGCTGGAGAATATCTGCAAGCCCCGTTCGATGACGGGCGCCAGGCGCAGGAAGAAATGCCAGAAGGTCGCGATTGACCCGAACAGCACGCCCATCGCCGACCCGCAGCAGCCCATCAGCACCACGAAAAGAATGAAGCCCGCCCAACTCTCCGGCAGCGTGATGAGTCCCAGCGCGTGGCCCGCGCTGATCAGCACGGCGAACACCACCAGGTACACCGATACGTAGATCATCGCCTGCACCAGCGCGCACATCAGCGGGGTGACGCCCTGGAAGTTCAACAGCCCGCGCGCCGAGATATAGGCGGTACTGCTTCGGAAAACGATCTGCCGGAACATGATCCATGTGGTGGCTCCCAACAGCGAAAACGTTTGCACGTCCATGCCAAGAATGAAGTGCGTGCCCATCAGGATGTACAGCGACGAGATCAACGTCAGCAGTACGACAGGGCCGACCAGCGCCCACAGCAGCGCGATGCGGCTTTCGCCGTGGATCACGCGCAGCTGATACACGAACAGCGCCATCAGCGTGCGCCCCACGGGCTGCCCACGGCCGGCACTGTCCGGATGGTGCCCCTCATGCAGCACCTGCAAGCGCTGCCGCAGAATGGCAAGATCCGCGGCCTCGCCCTGCGGCAATTCGATTTCCAGCGCGATGTCGTTGCGCGACGCATGGCGGCGCGCATCGCGCGCCTCGTCCTGCTTGCGCCGTTCGACGCGCCGCGCGTGCGCCGCCGCCAGCCGTTCGTCTTCCGCGATCAGCTTGGCGGGCATGTAGCCCGACGCGAAGACATCCACGCCCGCGCGGATATCCGTTTCCAGCAGGCGCACGATCAGGCGCAGCCGCCGCCGTGAAAAATCGGCCAGCGTCTCGTCGACCTTGCCGCGCGCGATCTCCGCGTCCAGCTCGGCCTGCACCGCTTCGTACACCGCCCGGCGGGCGGCAACGGAGTCGTGCGGCTCGCCCAGCAGCCGCGCAAGCAATGGCTTGAGCAGCACGCTGGGCGTGGCCTTGGCTTCAAACAGCGCGGCCGGGTCCAGGCGCCACGCATCGACGCCCGAACCCACCGCGTAGTTACTGTCCTTGCGGCGGTTACGCCACCCCTTGATCCGATCCTCGTTACTCATCGACACGCTATTGGGTCACGCCGGAAGAGCTGGAGCCCGAATCGCTATCGATCGCACGCGTGGCGCTGAAGCCCGCGCTCATGGTGACACGGAAGGCCGACAGCACCTTCTGCACCTGCGTGAACGGCGCGTCCGAAATGTAGATGGCCTGCCCTTCATGCACGGTGAATTCACGCGCCAACGCCACTTGCTCGGGCCGCGTCAGGTCAAACTGATACACCACCGGCAGCATGTCCGGCTTGCCGGCTACGCCGGCCTTGGCGGGCGTGAACAGGAACACGGAACGCGGGTCGGCCAGCTTGTCGTCCAGGCCACGCGAATCGGCCAGCGCGTCCAGCACCGAGTAATTGCGCTTGCTGATCGCCACGCGGCCCTGGTTGCCCGCCGCGCCC
This sequence comes from Achromobacter sp. RT286_PF, assembly GCF_059760425.1. NCBI lineage: Bacteria > Pseudomonadati > Pseudomonadota > Betaproteobacteria > Burkholderiales > Alcaligenaceae > Achromobacter > Achromobacter sp. RT286_PF. The sequence goes on along the minus strand of NZ_JCBAMR010000015.1, from coordinate 96,804 downwards.
AGCACGGTCAGGTATTCGCGCGAGTCGTAGGCGGTAATGACATCACCCGGCCGCAGCAGAATGTCGTTGTTCTGATTGCGGTAGATGTCCGACAGACGCACCGAGGCCACCTGGTTGTCGCGGCGCAGGCTGATGACCAGCTGCTCGGGGTTGGTCTGCACCGGCGCGGCCTGCGCCAGCGCGCTGCTCAGGCGCTGCGCGGTCTGCGTGATCGGGTACATGCCGGGCTTGGTCAGGTTGCCCTGCACCGTCACCATCTGGCCGCGCGCATCGGTCACGCGTGTGACGCTGACGTCCGCGCCCACCACCAGCTTGGCCAGGCGGCCCACCACGGAATCATGCAGCTGCGCCAGCGTCAGCCCTTCCGCGCGGAACTTGCCCAGGATGGGGAAATAGACGTTGCCCGACCGGTCGATCTCCTGGTTGCCCAGGTCACTGACCCCGGACGGGTCCGCCGCGAATACGCCCAGCCCACCGCGTTCCCACACGCGCACGTTGATGCCGTCGCCAGGCACCAGGCGGTCGAAGCCGGCTTGGGTCAGGTCGCGATAGCGGACCGGAAAGTCCGCCACGTCAGGCACCCTGCTGGCTTGCACCAGTTCGCGCGAGGCGGGCATCACGATGACGTCCTTGTCGTCGTGTGCCCCCGTCATTTCGCTCAACATCGGACCGGAACGCGGCAGCTGGCAGCCCGAAAGTGAAAGTGCGGCCAGCACCACCATGGCGAAGGCCGCGTTGCGCCGCAGGCCGAAAGCCGGGACGTTCATGTGCATAAAACCCTTAAATCTATTGGACCTTGAAAAGACTTGCCGCCGATCACGCAAGCATGCGTTGCATCTGCGGGAAGTCGATGCGTTCGTCGTTCTCCGAGACGGCCATGACGGGCACGCACAGGCTCAGGAACTTGGACAGCATCGCGTCGAGCGAAAACAGGTCTTGTGCCCGTTTGCGGCTCTGCGCCTTCAATGACTCGTTACTGCGCACCAGGTCGACCATCGACTCCACCTTGTCGCAGGCTTCTGTCATGTCGGGATGTTCGACGTCGCTAAGCAGGTGGCCCGTTTCGTTTTCGACGAAGCATTCGCCAGCACCACCGGCGGGTGTCGAAATCACCGGAACGCCCAGCAGCTGCGCTTCGATCAACACGTTGGGCAAGCCTTCATAGCGCGACAGCAGCACGCTGGCGTCCATCTGCGAATACCAGTAGCCCACGTGATTGGACAAGCCCACCAGCAGCAGCCGGTCAACCACGCGCAGCTCTTCCGCCAGCGCGACGATGTTGTCGTGCAGGCGTCCATCGCCCACGATGACAAAGCGTGCCTGGGGTCGTCGCTTCAGGTACATCGCGGCCATCTTGATCCATAGCTGCGGCCGCTTGTCCGGCTCCAGCCGGAACACGCCGCCGACCGTCTCGGTGGCATCGGCGGTGGCTTGTTTGAAGGCCTCCCACTTCTGCTCGTCAACAGGCGACGCGTTGGTGGCCAGGTCAGGCACGCCGTTGTACAGCACGTGAAAGCGCACGACCGGAATGCCCAGCCACTGCGCATACGCCTCGGCGGCGGTGCGGCTGTTGCTGACGAAGTACACGCCCGGCACTTGCGCCAGCGCCTGGAACAGCTCGGGATACTCTTCGCGGAATCGGTCCTTGCGAATGTTGGGCGGCAGCCCGCGAAACACCAGGTGGATGGTGGGCACACCGGCCAGCAAAGCGGCCAGCGCGCCGAACAGGCAAGTGCCGTCCTGCCACAGGCTGACAACATCGAACGGATTGGCGCGCAGCACCGGCGCCAGGCGCGTCACACCGTAGTGCACGGGCGGCGGCAGCTGTTCCAGCATGCGGCCCAGGCGGCCATCGGGCACCGATTGGTGCGCCACCGAAATGGCGGGCAGCTTGTTGATCTCGGTCACCGGTATCTGCGCCTGCACCAACACCGGCAGGAAGAAGTCCAAGCCCTGCTTCTTCTTGGTCGAACCCGCCGGTTCGGTGTGCTGCTTGACCATGACCTCGACCTTCTCGGGCCGCATCACGACGTCAGGCAGTTGCCGATCCGGCTGAGCCGCCATGCGCGTCAACTCGCCGGCCAGGCGGGTCAACTGGCGCTCGGCGCCGCCAGGCCCCAGGCTGCCCGTCACCAGGGCGACGGACACGGGCTTTTCCGGCGGTTGCTCGGCGATCTTGCGGTTGCGAAAGTGCAGGATGGCGTGCTTCATCGACACGATCCGCACGTCCTTGCCCGCCAGGCCACCTTCGGGCTCCAAGCCCTTGAAGAAGGCGTAGTCGGCCGCCAGCGCGGTGGCCAGTTCGGCCGCCTTGCTGCCGGGCGCCAAGTGCGCGGCGACCGGGCGGATCGCTTCATACGCGTCCGCCAGCAAGCCGCGCTTGCGCAGCCGCTTGGCGAATTCGACGCGGATATTGCGATCCGTGTGTTCCAGGATCAGCCGCCGGAACAGCTGGTCCGACTGCTCGTGCGCGCGGATGTCGCTAAGCAGCTTGGCGCGCGAGAACAGCCGCGACGGGTTCTCGGACGAGGCCGGCAGATGCCGGTCGACCAGGGACAAGGCCTCGTCCAGATGCCGTTCCTTGACCAGTCGCGTCGCGCAATAACGCACGATCTGCAAGTCGTCGGGGCATTCTTGAAGCAAGGTTGCCCACTGCTCGGCCATCCCTTCGTTCAAGCCCGCCGATTCCTTCAGCCGAAGCAACAGGAAACGGACCTTGGAATCTTCCAGATGATCGCGCGCCAACGCTTCGGCGCGCGCCAGGTTTTCTTGTGCGACCTGGACCCGCACCGACGCCGTGACGATCTCCTCCAACTGGGCATGCACCCATTGGAGATCGGACGAAACGTCCGCCCGTTCGGTAGTCAGTGGGGTATTCATGCTGCCTTCCTTCGGTTGGCTTTTTCGATCCACACCAGGCAGCGATCGATGTAGTGATCGAACTGCGTGGGGTTATCGGACAGTTCGCGAAGGCGGCGCCAGTACGGCAAGGCCTGTTCGAAGCGATGCAGGCGCATGGCGCCGACAGCGGCCAGGCGCAGGCCGATGGCGTCGGTGGGCACCAGTTCCACGATGCGTTCGCCCAGCGCCAGGCGCTCGGTGGTGCTGGCCGGATCCAGCGCGCGTGCCTCGGCGTACAGCACGGCGATGATGCGGCGCTTTTCGTGCTCGACTTCCGTCATCTGCGGCCACGACTGGGCGACGCGTTCCAGCAGGTTCCACGCGGCGCGATGATCGCCGGCGGCCAGCAGTTCGCGGGCGCCTCGAATGGCGCGCGGGCCGAGCCTGCCCAGTTGGCGTTCGGCTTCGTCCTTGGCGCTTTGGTCGGCCGAGGCGTTGGCCAGCACCGCCTGGTAGGCGTCGATGGCTTCACCGAACCAGCCACCATTGAAGGCCACGCGGGCAAAGTACAGCTGCGTGCTCAAGGGCGCGGCCTTGTCGGCGGCGGCCTGTTCCAGATGGCGCATGGCGGTTTGCTTGTCGCCCAGCGCATCGGCGGCGCGGCCACGCATCGTGTCCAGCTCGGGGAAATCAAGCTGCGTGTCCAACGCGACGTCGGTCAGGTCGATCACTTCCTTGTGGTTGCCGGCCAGCAGCGCGGCGCGCACGCCAAGACGCATCGCGCGTTCGAACGCACGCTGTGCGCGCACGGCGGTCAGGGCGTCGGGGTTCAGCAGGCGGTGCGCGCAGATGCGTTCGGCGGCGTCACGCAGACGGCCGTCTTCCAGTGCGCGAGTACCTTCTTCGGCCCATGCGGTGGACTGCGATTGCAGCCAGGCGCCGATGTCTTCGTGCTCGCTATTGGCCAGGCCGCAAGACGCGGCCAGCGCGGCGGCGGCCATGATGCAACCGCGCCACGAAGCTTCTTTGACCAGCTCCAGCGCGTCCATGTCTTCCAACGCGGGCGATTCGGCTGCCAGGGCGCGCAGACCAGCGCGGTCACCGGCCAACAGGCGGTCGCGCCACAGCACGGCAAAGCCGCGGCCATGCGTCGGGATGGCTTCGCGCACTTCATTGACCCAGCGGATCACGGCTTCCATGTCGCCGCCGGTCTGCAACAGCGACAGCACCGTGTCGGCCGCTTCCAGCGCGGTGGCGTCGGTGGGCGAGGAGATGCGGAACAGCTGCTTCCAGTTGCCCAGCGACTCATCCACATAACCCAGCTGGCCGGCGGAAACCGCCGCGATGCGCACGATTTCGGGCGTTTCGATTTCGTCGCCCAGAAGGCCGGCGGCAAGCGAGTACGCCAGGTCGTGACGGCCCAGCTTGAAGTGGTTACGCATCAGGATCTGCTCGGCCTTGCTGCCGGAGGCCAGGGCGCCGTCGGCGCTGCCCAGCAGGGCGAGCGAGCCTTCGTAGTCGCCCAGTTCTTCCTGGATGCGCGCAAACAGCAGCGTGTGTTCGGGCAGGCCAGGGTGGCGGCGCAGCACGTCGCGCACGCGGCGCGATGCTTCGCGCAGGTCGCCGGCATCCCAGATCTTTTCGATGCGTTCCGCGCTGTCGTCGGCGCCCAGCTTGGGCACGGCCACCTGCGTGGTGGACGCGCTCATGCGCGGACGCATGTAGTTCTTGAACCATTCGTGGCACAGGCGTTCGGCGAAGACCTGCGTGTAGTGCGTCAGGTCCAGCCCGCCGTCTTCCATCGCGTCGGCCTGGCCGATCTTGCTCATCAGCGGCGTGGGGTCGTAGCACGGCACGCCGATGCGCTGCGCGCTGGCGGCCACCGTGGCGATCAGTTGCGCGCGTTGCTCGATCGGCACGTTGTCCGGCGTCAGCGCGTTGACGTGGGTGACGAACACCACCTTGTCGTGGCCCAGCAGCGCGACCAGGTCACGCATTTCGGCTTCGATCTCTTCGTCGGTCTGATCGCGCTTGACGATGCGCGACAGCAGTTCCTGGTCATCGCGCGACAGGCTCTTGAACACGGCGTCCTGGTCCAGCTGCGCACGGCGCTCGGCAAGCCGATCGGTGCTGGCCAGTTGCCAGAACATGCGGGTGCGCGTGCGGTCAGCGAAGAACTCGCTGAAGTAGCGCCCCAGGTAGTTCGATTGAATGGGATGGCCGTCGATGGTGAGCAGTTTGCGCGAGGACAGCTCAACCATGTAGAGGTCGGCCGGCTTGTGCGTGCCACGGCGAGCCTGCTCGCCATTCGAAGGACGGAAGATCAGGCGCTGTACGTCGGCCGGAATGTCGGCCTGGCCGAACATGAAGCGCGCCTGTTGCAGCGCCTCGGCGCTGGTGTGCACGAAACCGTAGTTGCGCCCGAGTTGCAGCTTGATCGGGTAGCGTCCCACGGCATCGCGCAGCGGCGTATGGATCCGGCAGGTGCCGATCGGAGCGATAGTAAATGCAGTCATCCAGGGTCTCTCCTGTAGTGATGGATAGCGAGCCTGAACTTAAAGAGTCCAGTACAAGAGGTCGGGGGCAAGGCGTTTGCTATCCAGCACCGACTTCAAGTCGCACACCATGCCTCCACTGTTGACCAAGCCGGGGATGTCTTCCCAGATGGTCTCCATGGTTTCGCGGTGGGGCACCGCGAGAATCAACACGTCCATGCCGCCAAATTGCGCGCGGGGGACGAGCTTGATGCCGTATTCGTGTTCCATCTGCTCGGGGTCGACCATCGGGTCGCAGGCAACCGGCGTGATGCCGTAGCTGCCCAGCGCCTTGTACAGATCGACGACCTTCGAGTTACGGATGTCGGGCACGTTTTCCTTGAACGTCATGCCCAGGATGCCGACGCGGGTGGACGCATTCAGGCGGCCATTGCGGGCCAGCGTCTGCACGATGCGCTGCGCGACGTGGTTGGCCATGCCGTCGTTGATGCGGCGGCCCGACAGAATGACTTCGGGGTGGTAACCCAGTTCCTGCGCCTTGGAGGTCAGGTAGTACGGGTCCACGCCGATGCAGTGCCCGCCGACCAGGCCGGGCGAGAACTTCAGGAAGTTCCACTTGGTGCCGGCGGCGTTCAGGACTTCCGAGGTACGGATGCCGACCAGATCGCAGATCTTGGACATCTCGTTCATCAGCGCGATGTTGATGTCGCGCTGGGTGTTTTCCAGCACCTTTGCGGCTTCGGCGACCTTGATGGACGAGGCGCGGTGCACCCCGGCGTCGATGATCTTCTCGTACACGCCGGCAATGATTTCCAGCGACGCTTCATCCTGGCCGGATACGATCTTGACGATCTTTTCCAGCGGATGCTCGCGGTCACCCGGGTTGATCCGTTCGGGGCTGTAGCCCAGCTTGAAGTCGATGCCGCAGCGCAGGCCGGACACTTTTTCGAGCTCGGGGCCGCAGATTTCCTCGGTGGCACCGGGGTGGACGGTGGATTCAAACACCACGATGCAGCCTGGGCGCAGCACGGGTCCGATGGACTGGCAGGCGCGCACCAGCAAGGAAAAATCGGGGTTGTTCTTTTCGTCGACGGGCGTGGGAACGGCAACCACGAAAAAGTCGCACCCTTCCAGTTCAGAGATCTGGTCGGTAAAGGTCATTGCAGAGGCACGCAGGGCGTCGTCTTCAATCTCGCCGGTCCAGTCGTGTCCCTCTTTCAGTCGTGCGATTCTCCGCTTATCCACATCAAAGCCGATGACATCAAAGCGCTTGGAAAATGCAACGGCTACGGGCAGGCCGACATATCCAAGGCCACACACTGCGATTCTCTTTACCACGGGGGCCTCACTGTTTTCGTCGTGTCGTAGACACTAGAAATCGACACCCAAGGACGCGTATTCGATTCGAAATCGATATACGACTGTCCCTATTGGGCGGACTGATTACTTAAGGAAAGTTACGGCTCGAAACGTATACATACCCGTTTCTTGATGAGCCAACGAATCGTAGAGGGGCCAGACAGCAATATTCTTTCTAAAAATTTTTATTGCTGTGGAAATGAGTCAGAGCGCCCGTAATAAACCCCGGGATTTCCCTCAAATAATTACATTCATTACACAAACCGCAACACAGGAACGCCGGGTAATTGTGAGTGAATATAAAAAATGGTATTTCTTATTTTTGTTTAACCATACTGAAAAACATAATGCCCGTTCAGCGGCAATTTATTAATAGCCTAAAGCAATAATTCTGTAATGCAAAATCGTTGTGTACAAGGCAGTCATAATCGGCCGGATAATGCCCTGCAAACAGCTGCCATCAAACGCACTTGGCCCATCGCATGCGGTGGGCCAAGTGCTTGATATGAAAGACGCTTACCGTTCATGGCCGGCGCCGCGTACTTAGGTCTCCACCGCATCAGGGCGTCATTGCGTCGTCGATATTTCTTTGGCGGCCGCCTGGGCGGGTTCGCCGACCGATGTCGTGTCCGACCAGCCCGCGCCCAGCGCTTTGTACAAGGCTATGCCTCCCTGTAGTTGCGCCACCTGACTCAGCGCCAAGGCATCGCGCGTCTGGTTCAGGCTGCGCTGCGCCACCAGCACGGGCAGATAGGCGCTCAACCCTCGCGCGTAGAGCTGGGTGGCTTGTTGCAGGGCCAGTTGGCTGGCGGTCGCGGCTTTCTGTAACGCGGCTTGCCGTTGGCGTTCGCTGGTCCATGCCGTCAAGGCGTCCTCTACGTCGCGCAGCGCCGAACGCACGTCCCGCTCGTAGACGCGCCGCACGGCGTCGGCGTTGGCCTGTGCCGCGGCCACGCCGGCTCGCGCGCTGCCGGCGTCGTAGACAGACTGGCTGCCCTGCATCGCCGCCGACCATGCCAGGCTGGCGCCTGAGAACAGGTCGTGGATGACGCTGGCGGTGGTGCCGAATCCCAAGGGAATACGGAATGTGGGAAAGCGTGCGGCCTGCGCCACGCCGATTTGCGCCGTGGCGGCGGCCAGGCGCCGTTCGTCCGCGCGCAGGTCGGGGCGTTGGCGAATGACGTCCGAAGGCAATGACAGCGGCAAGTCGGCCGGCATGGGCAACGCTGGCGCGGACGTTGCGAGGGCTGCATGCCAGTCCCCGGGAAACCCGCCCGTCAGCACACCGATGGCATGGCTGAAACGGGCGATGTCTGCTTCCCGCAGGGGCGGCTGCGCCTCGGCAATCTCGCGCTCGGCACGGGCCTGGGTAACGTCGGCCAGCGTGCCCAGACCACCGCGGTGCGCCTGCTCGGCCAAGCGTTCAGCCTCGGCCAACGAACGAATGTTGTCTTGCGCGATGGCCAGGCGCAGTTGCGCGGCGCGCAGCCCGGCGTAGTCGGACACCAGTTCGGCCACCAGGCTCACTTGCAGCGCACGATGGTCCTCGGCCAACGCCTGGATACCGGCGTCGGCGGCCTCGACCGCGCGGCGCGTGCCGCCAAACAGGTCCAGCTCCCAACTCGCATCGAAGCCCAGATGCCAGGTTCGCGCCCGCCCGCCCGGCTGCGAGCTAAGTGCCTTGCTGCCGAGTGCGGACTCGCCGGCGGCGCCGACCGAGACCTCGGGCAGGGCGGCCGAGGCAATTTGCACGCGCTCGGCGCGTGCCTGGCGCAGGCGTGCCAAGGCGATGTCCAGATCCTGATTGTGCGCCAGGGTCTGTTCGACCAGCCGGTCCAGCAAGGGATCCTGGAAGGCGCGCCACCAGGTGCGCAAACCATCGTGGTCGCCGTCGGACATGGCGGCGTCGGCCTCAATCCAGTGCGCGGGCACATCCAGCGTCGGCGTGCGGTAGTCCGGGCCGACGGCAGTGCAGCCGGCCAGCAATGCCAACAGAAAAGGAAGCGGTGCCTGCCGAAGGCGTGCTTGCGTGCGAGGGATGGGTACATGCATGGCCTTGTCCTTACAACCAGCCGTGCAGCAGCGAGATCAGCCGACCCTGCGGCACCGGCGTACCCGCCGAGGGCGTGACCTCGATGCTGCCGGTCATGCCGGCCGCCAGCACGACGTCATGCGGGACATGCTCGAACTCGATGCGCACCGGGATGCGCTGCGCCAGCCGGACCCAGCTGAAGCTGGGTTCCACGCTGGGCAGGCCTTGCGCGTCGGCCTGCTGGTTGCTGTCGGTAATGCCTCGCCCGATGCTGGCCACCCGCCCCGGCAATACCTGGTCGAACCCCATCAGGCGGATCCGCGCCGCCGCACCGGGTCGGATGCCGCGCAGTTTGGTTTCCTCGAAGTACCCGGTGATCCAGAAGCTGTGGGCATCGATCAGCGCGACGTTGGGCTGGCCCGTCACGGCGTAGTCGCCCTTGTTCAACCGCAGGCGCGTGATGTAGCCATCGGTTGGCGCGCGCAGTTCGGTGCGTGCTTGATCCAGCTTCGCCCTGTCCACGGCGACCTGTGCACTGCGTAGGGCGGACCGCGCGATGGCGACCGCCTGGTTCGCCCGCTGGATGTCCTCGGCCGGCACCAGGCTTTCCATGCCACGGCGCCGCCGCGCCTCTTCGGTTTTCTGGCGCAAGAACACCTCGGCTGATGCCAACTGCGCTTCGGCCTGGGCCAATGCCAGCGCGAAGCTGGCATTGTCGATGCGATAGAGCACGTCGCCCTGTTTGACGTATTGATCGTCCATGACCGAGACCTGGACGACGGTGCCTGACACCTCGGGAGCGATACGTACGATTTGCGCGCTGACACGGCCATCACGGGTCCACGGGGCGACGACGTAGGCGCGCCACAGCGCAGTGACCAGAAAGGCGGCAGCAACGACCACCGCAAGGGTGAGTCCTGCCCGCAGCAGCAGCTTGGCGGGAAATAAGCGTTCAGACATAAAGCACCAACAGGGAAACAAGGCAAAGGGAAATGGCGAACTCGAACAGACCCGGGTGCCACACCCAACGCAGCACCCCGCAACGCGCCAGCACAAAGCGAAGGCCCATATAGATCGGCAAGGCCAGGCAGGCGTAGACAAAGAACGGCGGCAGGTAGATGCCGCCCAACGAAAATTCACTGAGCATGGGTGTGGCCTTCAGAGGGGTACGGATCGTCGTTCGCATGGCGTTCCAGCAGCGCGGCGATGTCGAGCAGCACGACCGTCACGCGCCGCACGTCATCCGTCGTGGCGCCGGACCGCGCCGGCAAGCGCGCCAAGGCGGTTGCGGCGCGGCGGGCATGGCGTGCGGCCCGCGCGGGATCCCCTACCCGCCGGCGCAGATGGCGCAGCGTGCGCGCCACCACGCGCGGCCACTCGGCGTGCTGCGGCGCCTGGCGCAGCCAGCGTCGCAGGCGCAGGATTTCCCGACCCAGATGCAGGCTCGCCAGCGCCTGGGCGATGGCGCGATCCATCGCCTGCGGCTGCGTCCTGAGCAAGGCGCCCAGTTGCGCGATGCGGTGTTGTTGGCGCCATTGCCAGGCCGATGCATCGGGCGGCACGCCGCGCAAGGTGCCCAGCGCCGCGGCGCGGATGCGCCGGCGCAAGCGCGTGACGTCGCGCGCCAGGTTGCGCGGCAGCACGATCCTGAATCCAAGCAGCGTGAAACATGTCGCCAGGACCCACGCCACGGCGCCATTGAGGAACAGTGCAAAGTCGTAGCGCATGGGGTTGTCCGCCGCCGCCAGTGTCGTGAACGCCACCAGATACGCCACGCCCGCCAGCGCATAACGCGGCATCGTGGTGGCATACACACCGGGCAGCCAGAACAGGCCCAGGATGACCAGCAGCAGCGGCAGGCCCGAGACGTGCGGCAGCACGATGAAGGTGCACAGAAAGGCCATCGCCACGGCGGCCGCCGTGCCCTTGATGAATTCCACGGCACCCAGCGCGGGATTAGGCGCGGTGGACAGCAGGGCGCATGCCGCCGCCAAGCCCGCCAGCATCATGTTGCCTTCCGTCCAGCCGGTGGCGATCCAGAAGGCGCCGCCCATCAACACCGTCAACAGGGCGCGCACGCCGTTCTGGAAAGCCGCCACCGTGTCGCGGTGAAACGGCACGGAGACGCGCGCCGGCGTCGGCGTGGGGTGGTGGAATCGCTTGATGCCTTCGATGGCTTGCAGGTAATCGTCCAACTGCTCGATCAGGCGATCGCCGGCGATCATGAGCGCGGCCTGCTCGGAGGCATCGTCCAGCGAGGCCGAGGAAAGGACGGCCACCAGCCGGGCGCGCAGATCGATCAGCCGCCCGATGGCACGCGTCGTTGCGGTCGGGCCGCGCTCGGCCGGGCCGCGATCGGTCGGGCCGCGTTCGGTCGGGCCGCGATCGGTCGGGCCGCGTTCGGTCGGGCCGCGTTCGGTCGGGCCGCGTACCTGCCCCAAAGCCTGCGCAACCTCCCGCCATGCCTGCTCCCATTCCGGCTGCAACGCCCTAAGCGCAGCGAGGCCGGCGCTGTGTTCGCGCCAGGGCGGCGCGCCGCCCACCAAGGCGGAAAACAACGACACCATCGTGTGCCGCACCGTGCCGGCACGGTGGGCCAGATCGGCGGACTCGGCCTTGCCCAGCGCCAGCAGATCGTCCACGCCATACAGCTCGGTGATAAGCGAACGCCGTCCGGCGTCAAGCGGCTTGGCGCCCGGCGCCGCGCTACCTTGAATGGCCTGGTGATGCGTTGCCAGCACGCCCGCCGTGGCGGCCGCAAGGCGGTCGAGCAGTATGGCCAGGCGGCTATGCACGCTGCGGCTGCTGAACAGGGCCGACACCAGCGCCAGGCAGACCACGCCGATCAGCACCGACGCGCCGCGCCCCATCACCTGATCGAAGGTGCGTTCCGGATGCTGCATGGCGCCGTAGGCCGCCAAGCCCACGGTGTAGCCCGCCAACGTGGCGCCATAGGCCCGGAAATGGCGCAGCAGCGTCATGCCCACCACGCACACCCCCAGCCATACGCCGAACCCGAGCAGGAAAAGCCAGGGCATCTGTCCGAAGGCGCTCATCAGGACGAAGGCGGCCAGCATTCCGGCCAGCGTACCCAGCACCCGCCACGCCCCCTTGCCGATCACGCCGCCCTGGACAGGGTTGATGACGAGCAGCACGCTGGAAGCCGCCGCGTAGGGCGCGTGCAGTTCCAGCAGATAGGCCACCACCAAGGCCAGCCAGGCGGCCAGGATCGAACGCATCACATAGGTCGCGCGTGGCGTCGTCAGATCGAGATAAGGCAGCCCACGCGCCAACCGCTCGCGAAACCGGGAAAGGCGTGGAAAGACGCCCGAATTTGCTTCAGGCACGTTCGCCGACGGCACGATGCAACCCTTCTACAGTGATCAATACGCGTCACTGTAGGCAGGGCCGATCATTCCGAAAAGTGAATTTATTGCACTCGAACGATTGCGTGATACGCACGCATCGGGGCAAGCTTTGCGCTATGGCTTGGCGCGCTTGGCCGCCTGCGCCTGGCTCTCGTTGCAGAGCGTATGAATGGTCTGCCGCAGCCATTGATGGGCGGGATCGCCCTCCAGGCGCGGGTGCCAGGCCTGTGTCAGCAGCACCGTTTCCAGCGGTGTTGGCAGGTCGAACACGCGAATGCGCAGGCCCGCGGACAGCGCGGTGCTGGCCAGATGCCGGGGCAAGGGCAGCAGCAGATCCGAATCCTGCAACGCGAACAGCGCCGTGTACGGATTGGGCACTACCAGGGCAACGTGCCGACGCAGCCCCTGCGCCTCCAGCGCGGCATCGAGCGGCCCGGCGGCCTTGCCGCGCCGCGACACATTGATGTGCTCCCAGCGCGTGAGGCGTTCGGGCGTGATCTCGTCGTCGAAAATCGGATGGTTGGCGCGCGCGACGCCCACGAACGTCGTGGTGAACAGGGGCTGCACACGAATCTCGGGCCCCAGCTTGCGCGAGGCGCTGATGAACAGGTCGATACGGCCATTGCGCAGCGCCTCTTCGTCCACGTCGTCTTCCTCTGGCGAAAAGCGCAGCATCGCCCGTGGCATCTCGCGCGCCATCGCATCCAGGAGATGACCCAGATGGATGCTCACAAACTCATCGGTAGCGCGGACATTGAAACGCCGATCCAGCAATTTCAGATCGATCTGGGCATCGGTAGCGAACACCTGCGAGGCCTGTTCGACCGCCGCGCGCACTTGCTCGCGTAATGCCAACGCTTTCGGTGTCGGCATGAGCTTGCGACCGACCTGGACGAACACGGGATCGCCCAGCGCCTCCCGGATGCGGCTCAAGGTGCGGCTCATCGCCGGCGCGCTCAGGTGCATGCGGCGCGCGGCGCCGATAACGCTGCCCTCGTCGAGCAGCGCATCGAGCGCCAGCAGAAGGTTGAGATCGGGACGTGGCATGGCAGCCCCTTTTTCTCGTTTTCAGAACCTGAAAGACGAACCGCGGCGTTATTCCACCGTGACGCTCTTGGCCAGGTTGCGCGGCTTGTCCACGTCGGTGCCGCGCGCGCATGCCGTGTGGTACGACAGCAGTTGCAGCGGGATCGTGTGCAGGATGGGCGACAGCTTGCCGTAGTTTTCCGGCATGCGGATCACGTGCATGCCTTCGGCGCTTTGGATTTTGCTGTCGGCATCGGCAAACACATACAGCTCACCGCCGCGTGCGCGCACTTCCTGCATATTGGATTTCAGCTTTTCAAGCAGCTCGTCCTTGGGCGCGATGGTAACGACGGGCATGTGCTCGGTCACCAGCGCCAGGGGGCCGTGCTTGAGCTCGCCGGCCGGGTAGGCTTCGGCGTGGATGTAGCTGATTTCCTTGAGCTTCAACGCGCCTTCCAGGGCGATCGGATAGTGCATGCCACGGCCCAGGAACAAGGCGTTTTCCTTGGACGCAAAGCGGTCGGCCCACGCCATGATCTGGGGTTCCAGCGCCAGCACCGAGCCGATGGCCACCGGCAGGTGACGCAGCGCCTTCAGGTGGTCGGCTTCTTGTTCTTCGCTGAGGTGGCCGCGCACTTGCGCCAGCGCCAGCGTCAGCAGGAACAGCGCGGTCAGCTGCGTGGTGAAGGCCTTGGTCGAGGCCACGCCGATTTCAACACCGGCGCGCGTGATGTACGACAGCTTGCATTCGCGCACCATGGCGCTGGTGGACACGTTGCAGATGGTCAGCGTCTTGTCCATGCCCAGCGAACGCGCGTGCTTGAGCGCGGCCAGCGTGTCGGCGGTTTCGCCCGACTGCGAAATCGTGACGACCAGCGAGCGCGGGTTCGGCACGCTGTCGCGGTAGCGGTATTCGCTGGCGATTTCCACGGCCACCGGAATCTTGGCAATGGATTCGATCCAGTACTTGGCGGTCAGGCCGGCGTAGTAGCTGGTGCCGCAAGCCAGGATCAGCAGCGAATCGATGTCCTTGAAGATCTTGTAGGCATCGTCGCCGAACAGCTCGGGCGTGATCGATTCGATGTCTTGCAGCGTATCGCCCACGGCGCGCGGCTGTTCGAAGATTTCCTTTTGCATGTAGTGGCGGTACGGGCCGAGTTCGGCCGCGCCCGTGTGCACGTGCACGGTGTGCACCTCGCGGTCCACGTTCTTGCCGTTGGCGTCCACGATCCACACACGCGACAGTTGCAGGTCGACAACGTCGCCATCTTCCAGATAGATGATCTGGTCCGTGGTGCCGGCCAGCGCCAGCGCGTCGGACGCCAGGAAGTTTTCGTTCTGGCCCACGCCGACCACCAGCGGCGAGCCTTGGCGCGCGCCCACGACGCGATGCGGTTCATCGCGGCAGAACACGGCAATCGCATAAGCGCCATGCAGGCGGCGCACGGCGTTTTGCACGGCTTCGAACAGGTCGCCCGCGTACAGGTGGTTCACCAGGTGCGCGATGACTTCGGTGTCGGTCTGGCTTTCGAACACATAGCCGACGGCTTGCAGTTCGGCACGCAGTTCGTCGTGGTTTTCGATGATGCCGTTGTGCACCAGCGCAATACGGGGCTCTTCATTGCCCAGGTGCGAAAAGTGCGGGTGCGCGTTGTGCGTGGCGGGCACGCCGTGCGTTGCCCAGCGCGTGTGCGCAATGCCGGTAAAGCCCTGGACCTTGTCCTGGGCAACCTGATCGGCCAGCTCGGCAACGCGCTGCGTGCTGCGCGTGCGGCGCAGGTGGCCGTCTGCATACACGGCGACGCCGCAGGAGTCGTAGCCGCGATACTCCAGCCGCTTCAGGCCTTCAACCAGGATCGGGGTGATGTCGCGCTGGGCGACGGCGCCAACAATGCCGCACATAGGAAAACTCCACTTAAGTTCGGGTACCGACGCATTGTGCGCGAGGCGCCAAGAAATATGATTTCTTATTATTGCTTCGTTTGGAATTTAATTTACTTACGTATTTGTGATTAAATTATCTTTCACAGAACCGACATTTTTGAATTAATCATGCAAAACCCGACGCACCCTCCCGCTTTGCCGCAGCCGGAACTGGACGATCTGGACCTGCGTATCCTTGAGCAGCTTCAAGTGGACTGTTCACTGACGAATCAGGACCTGGCCGCGCGGGTGCATGCGTCGCCTCCCACGTGCCTGCGTCGCGTGCGGCGCCTGGTGGACGAAGGCGTCATCGCCCGCCAAGTCGCCATCCTGGCGGCCGAAAAGCTGGGCAGCACGTTGACGGCAATCGTGGAAATCACCCTGGACGTCCAGGCCGCCGAAAGCCTGGACGCGTTCGAGCAAAGCATGCTGACCGAGCCCGCGGTCTTGCAGTGCTACCGGGTGTCGCCCGGACCGGATTTCGTGGTGATCGCCCAAGTAAAGGACATGCCCGCCTACCACGCGCTGGTCCACCGCGCGTTCACCGCCCAGGCCAACGTGCGCAACGTGCGCACGTTCTTTTCGGTGCACCGGGCAAAATTCGAAACGCGGATTGATGTCAGGGAGTGAAGCGGGATCGGCGCGGACGCAAGGTTGTCCCCTTGTGCCTCGCGGGCGCTATTCGCCAGCAACAGGCCCGCAGCGGGTTTGGACTACCCCGCGTCGAGCAAAAAACGTTTAGAGGCTAGGCGCGACCCAACAAGCGCTCGAACTGCGCCAGATAGCGGTTGCCCATCTTCTGCACGTCGTGTTCGCTTTTCACGTACTCGTACGCGCGTTGTGTGATGTCTTGCCGGAAGGCCGCGTCGTCCAGGCAGCGGGCCATGCCGGCGGCCATGGCCTGGTGGTCGCCCACGGCCACCAGCACGCCGCGGCCGTCGGCCAGGCTTTCCTTCAGGCCGCCCGCATCGGTGGACACCACCGGCACATGCTGCAAGAAGGCGTCCAGCACGCTGCTGCCCAGCGCTTCTTCTTCGGAGCTCATGACGAACACGTCAAGGATGCTGTAGAAGTCTTCGACGCCTTTGCGAAAGCCCGCAAAGCGGTAGACGTCTTCGATGCCCAGGCGGCGGGCTTCGTCCTTGGCCTGCTGTTCGCGGTCGCCGCCGGCGCCAAAGTGCAGGAAGACGAAGTCGCGGCGGGTCTTGGCCAACTCGCCTACGGCCCGCACGAGCGTCACGGGGTCTTTGTCGCGGATCAGCGCGGCGGACGTGGCCATGACCTTCTTGCCGCTCAGGTCGAATTCACGCACCAGGTTGGCGACGTTCTCGGCGTTGATGGTGTGCGGTTCGACCGCGCTGCGGATGATGACCGGCTCAATGCCCAGCCGGCGCGGTTCGCTGGCGGCCATCTCGCTGATGGCCACGAACAGGTTGGCGTGGCGCCACTTGAAGCCGGTTTTCCATTCGTCGCCGGGCTTGACCACGAACGACGTGCGCCGCGAGAACACCACGGGGCGGCGATGCAGCCATTTAGTCAGCACGGCCCACGTGATGGTGTTGGCGGTTTGCGCGTGGATGATGTCATAGCGGCCCGCACCCGCCAGGAACGCCAGCTGGCCGGGCACGTTGCGCCGCGTATGCGCCACAAACCCTTCCTGGCGCGCGCGTTCGGCCAACGGGGCGCCTTCCCGGCACATCACTTCGACATCGTGGCCGGCCTTGCGGAACGCGCGCATGCAATACAGCGTCTGCCGCTCGCCGCCACGCCAGCCTTTTTCGAAGTTCAGTTGCAGGATCTTCATGCGCGTCCGATACCGGAATACTCGAAGCCCATGCCGCGCACGTCGGCCGGCGTGTAGAGGTTGCGGCCGTCGATGATCAGCGGCGTTTTCAGCAGGGCCTTCACGCGGTCGAAGTCCGGGGCGCGGAAGACTTTCCATTCCGTGGCGATCAGCAGCGCGTCGGCGCCGTCCAGCGCGTCGTACATATCGGTGGCGAAACTGATGCCGGGCTGGCCGACCATCACGCGCGCGGCCTCGTGCATGGCAACGGGGTCGTAGGCGCGCACTTCGGCGCCGCGCCGGGTCAGTTCGGCAATGACGGTCAGGCTGGGCGCCTCACGCATGTCGTCCGTGTTGGGCTTGAAGGACAGGCCCCACAACGCGATCTTGCGGCCGCGCAGGTCTTCGCCGTAGCGCGCGACCAGCTTTTCGGACAAGCGGAATTTCTGCGCGTGGTTGGCGGCTTCGGCCGCTTCGATGACGCGCATCGGCAGTGAATTCTCGGCGGCCGTATTGACCAGCGCCTGCACGTCTTTCGGAAAGCAGGAACCGCCGTAGCCGGCGCCCGGGTACAGGAAGTGGTAGCCGATGCGCGGGTCCGCGCCGATGCCACGGCGCACCTGCTCGATGTCGGCGCCCAGCGCTTCGGCCAGGTTCGCCATTTCGTTCATGAACGAGATACGCGTGGCCAGCATGGCGTTGGCGGCGTACTTGGTCAGCTCGGCCGAACGCACGTCCATCACCATCAGGCGGTCGTGCGTGCGCTGGAAGGGCTCGTAGATGCGGCGCATGACGCCGACGGTGTAGTCGTCGTCGGCGCCGACGATTACGCGGTCGGGGCTCATGAAGTCATTGATGGCCGCGCCTTCCTTCAGGAATTCGGGGTTGGACGCCACGCTGAAGGGGATGTCGACCCCGCGCGCGTCCAGTTCCTTGGCCACCACGGCGCGCACCTTGTCGGCAGTGCCCACCGGCACGGTGGACTTGTCCACGATCAGCTTGCGCGACGTCATGTGGCGCGCGATGTTCTGCGCGGCCGCCAGCACGTACTTCAGGTCGGCCGAGCCGTCTTCGCCAGGCGGGGTGCCCACGGCAATGAACTGCACGTCGCCAAAGGCCACGCTCTGCGCGACGTCGTCCGTGAATTGCAGGCGGCCCGCCTGCACGTTGCGGCGGACCAGGTCTTCCAGGCCGGGCTCGTAGATCGGGATGCCACCCTGGCGCAGGAGGGCGATTTTTGCCTCGTCCAGGTCCAGACACATGACGTCGTTGCCCATGTCGGCCAGGCACGCTCCCGACACCAACCCAACGTAACCGGTACCCACGACCGTGATTTTCATGCCTGCACGCCTTCAAATAAGGAAATTCGCGCGCCTGGCAAAGGGAAGCCGGCGCCGGCCGCCATTATAGAAGCGGCCGGGACCCAGGGGCGCAACGGCCGCTAGGCACGCAGTTTGTTGAACCGGACCGTATTCACCACCACCGCCAGCGCCGCGCAAATGGTGCCCAGCACCAGCGCCAGCCCGGGGCCATGCGCCAGGCTGACGCTGAACGCGATGGCCACCAGCGCGGTGCCGAAACTTTGGCCGAACACGCGCGTGGTGGCCTGCAAGCCGCCCGCCGCGCCGCTGCGAGAGCGGGGCGCGGCCGACAGCATGGCGCGGTTGTTCGGGGTCTGGAAGAAGCCGAAGCCCACGCCCGCCACGAACATGCCCGCCACGATGGGCCAGTTGGACACCGTGGCCGGCAACAAGGTCAGCCACAGCATGCCGATCACCATCGTCGCCGCCCCCACGCCGCTCAAGGTGGCGGCCGAGTAGCGGTCAGACAGGCGGCCCGCCAGCGGGGCGATGATGGCCGTGCCCACGGGCCAGGCGCCCATCAGCATGCCCACTTCCAGATAGGGCCGGCCCAGCACCTGCTGGAAATAGAACGGCAGCGAGACATACGACGCCATCTGCGCGGCGAACGTGCAGGCGGACGCCCCCACGGCAAAGGCAAGCGGCCGGATGCGCAGCAGGTCCACCGGCACCAGCGGCGCCGGCTGCTTGCGCGCGCGGCGCACCAGCACCAGCCCCGCCACGGTCGCAATGGCCACCAGGCCGATACCGCGCAGCAGATCCTGCCCCATCATGTCGACGCCGGAAATGAAGACGCCCAGCGTCGCCATGCACAGCAAGGCGCTGATCCAGTCCAGCTTCACATCGTTGCGCGGCACTTCGGGCAGGTGGCGCAGGCCGAACATGGCCAGCACGCAGATCGGCAGGTTGACGGCGAAGATCCACGGCCACGGGGCCACCGACAGGATGGCGGACCCGATGGTGGGCCCCAGCACCGACATCACGGCCACCGTGGTGGCGTTGATGCTGATGCCTCGGCCCAGCATGTGCAGCGGATAGATGTTGCGCACGAGGCCACCGAACATGCACATCAGCGTGGCGGCGCCCACGCCCTGGAACACGCGCGCGGCGGTCAGCTGCCACAGCGTGCCGGCCAGCGCACAGCCTAGCGATGCCAGCGTGAACAGGATCAGGCCGAAGGTGAACATGCGGCGAAAGCCGATGCGTTCGGCCAGCGCCGACAGCGGCAGCAGCGCCATCACCACCGCCAGGTTGTAGGCGTTGACGATCCACACGGCCTGCGCCGGGGATGCGTTCAGGTCGACGGAAATCGTGGGCAAGGCCACGTTGGCGATGGTGGTGTCCAGCACCGACAGGCTGATCCCTGTCATGACGGTGGCGGCCGCCCAGTACCGACGCGGCGCCGGCAAGCCGTCGGGCAGCGCGCTTTTGGCGCTGCTGTTTGGGCTGCTGTTTGGGCTGCTGTTGGGGCCGCCGTTGGCGCTGCCGTTGGAAGCGCCCCGGGGGCCGCCCGAGGCGCTGTCCGGGGCAGGGTCGTTCTGCGCCATCACGACTTCTTCGCGGGACGCTGCCAACCCTCAACGGTAAGCTGCTTGGCGCGCGAGACGGTCAGCTTGTCGGCCGGCGCATCGCGGGTAAGCGTGGTGCCGGCGCCCAGCGTGGCGCCACGGCCGACGCGCACCGGGGCCACCAACTGCGTGTCCGAGCCGATGAAGGCGTCGTCTTCGATGACGGTGCGGTGCTTGTTAACGCCGTCGTAATTGCAGGTGATGGTGCCCGCGCCCACGTTGACGCGTTCGCCAATGTCGGCGTCGCCGATGTAGGCCAGGTGGTTGGCCTTGCTGTCGGCGCCCAGCACGCTCTTTTTGATTTCGACGAAGTTGCCCACATGGCTGCGGTCGCCCAATTCAGCGCCCGGACGCAGGCGGGCATACGGACCCACGCGCGCATCGCGGCCCACTTCGGCCTGCTGCAAATGGCTGAACGCTTCAATCTGCGTGCCCGCGCCGACGCTGACGTCGCGCAACACGCAATGCGGGCCGACACGCACGCCGTCCGCCAGCGTGACGTTGCCTTCGAATACGCAGCCCACGTCGATGAACACATCGCGTCCGCAAGACAGCGTGCCGCGCACGTCGAAACGGGCCGGGTCGGCCAGCGTGACGCCGGCTTCAAGCTGGCGGCGGGCCTGTTCGCCCTGCCAGCGGCGTTCCAGTTCGGCCTGCTGCACGCGGCTGTTCACGCCCAGCGTTTCCCAGCCCGCGCCCGGCTGCGCCGCGCCCACGGGCACGCCATCGGCCACGGCCAGGCCCACCACGTCGGTCAGGTAGTACTCGCCTTGCGCATTCTTGTTGTCGATGCGGGTCAGCCAGTCTTTCAGCTTGGCGGTCGGCGCGGTCAGGATGCCGGTGTTCACTTCCTTGATGGCGTGTTCGGCGTCCGACGCATCCTTGTGTTCAACGATGCGGCACACGTTGCCCTTGTCATCGCGCACGATGCGGCCATAGCCGGTGGAATCGTCCAGCACTTCGGTCAAGACGGCGGCGCCCGCGCCGCGCGCATCCAGCAGGCGTTGCAGCGTGTCGGGCTGCACCAGCGGCACGTCGCCGTACAGCACCAGCGTGACATCGTCCTTGCCATTGCCTTCTTGCAGCAGCGGCACCGCCTGCTGCACGGCGTGGCCGGTGCCTTGCTGCGGCTGCTGCAACACGAAGTGCAGATCCGGCTGGCCTTCAAAGTCCTGTTTGACGCGGTCCGCGCCGTGGCCCACCACAACGATGATGCGCGCGGGTTTCAGCTGCCGCGCGCTGTCCAGCACATGGGCCAGCATGGGTTTGCCGGCCAGCGTGTGCAGCACTTTGGGAAGGTTGGACTGCATGCGTTTGCCCAGTCCGGCGGCGAGGATCACTACATTAAGCATAGGTTCAGATAGGTTAAGAGACGGCGCAAACGGCCTTGCGACCGATGCGAGTCGATTGGAAGGAGATCAGGGCTTGCCGTCGGCAGGCCCGGTTTTCTTGGATGCCCGAGGAGCGGTCTTGGCGGCGCTCTTCGAAGCGGACTTGGCCGCGGTCTTGCGGGCGGCGGGCTTGGAAGCCTTGGGCTCGGACTTGGCGGCGGCCTTGTTGTCCTTGGGTTTGGATTGACCGGCGTCGTCACCGGCCGTTGGCGCGGCGGGATTGGTCGGCATGGATGCGGCGGTGGCGGCGGCGATCTGGTTGAACTGCTGCTGCAGCAGATCCCACCAGGCCTTGGAGGCGGACTGGGCGGCGGCGCCCATCTGCTCGGTCATGCCCGGCGCGGCAGATTCGGACGCAGCCGCGTTATTGGGGTTGGCGGCGTTGGTGGCGTCCGCAGCGGCATCGGCGGGCGGCGCATCTTGAGGCTTGTCATCGCGCGCGCTGAACGCAGACGATGATGATGACGCGGACGAACCCGACGATGCCGGCCTGGCGGCGGACTTCGGCGCGGGCTTCAAACCCAGCACCACTTCCAGCGGCGAGGCCGCGCCGCTATCGCGCACGGCGTTCATGTCCATGCTGGCCGCGCTGTCCACAAACGCGCGCAGCGTGCTGATCGTGGAGCGCTGCACTTCCATGCCTTGAATGGTGGAGGACAGCATCGACAAGTTCATGCGCAGCCAGTTCTCCACCGAGCGCAATTCGGCGATACGGCGGTCCAGGTCTTCAAGATTCATGGGAGGCGCCATCGGCAGGCTGCTGGCCAGGCCGCCCGGGCCGGTCAACCCCGCCCAGGCCTGGCGCATCATTTCCATGCTGGCCAGCAAGGGGTTGCCCGACAGATCGGAATTCTGCCCCATGCCAGGAAGGACGAACGGGTTGGTGAATTGGTCGCTCATGCCAGGTCTCCCCAAAGACTAGTGCCGCCGGCCGCGGATCATCCGGGCAGCAGCTGGTTGTTTTCCACGCGCACGTGGTCGCCGGACGCAAAAGCAAACGGCTGCGCGCTGCGAAATTGGCGCGCACTGCCGTCGCTCATGCGGACCGTCAACTCATAGTGCGTCACCGTTTGTTGCTGTCTGATATTACGCTCAACTTCGCGGCCTGCCAAAGCACCGCCGACTGCGCCAAGCACCGTCAGCGCCGTCTTGCCGCTGCCTCCGCCAAATTGATTACCCACTACGCCGCCCACCACGCCGCCACCGATGGTGCCGACCAGGTGATCGCTGTTGTCCTTGACCGGCACCTGCACCTGGCGGATGGTTTCCACCACGCCACAGCTCTGGCAAGCCTGCTGCGCCGGGGCGGGCGCGGGTGCGCGAGGGGCCGACGCAGACGCCGGGCGGGCCTGCTGCGTCGGGGGTGCGGATGGCTGCGCCTGACGCGTAGCCGGTGCCGGGGCGGGCTCTGGCGCGGGCGCCAGGTTGGCGCTCTCGGGGCCGGCTTCGGCCACGGGCGTATCGGCGTGCGGGTTGGCCGAGGGCGAGGGCAACCAGCCCATCACCGCGGCCACGCCCACTGCGCACATGACGATCACGGCGATGGCGGCTGCCGCAACCAGCGGGTGCAAGCCGCTGCGCGGGCTTTGAATTCGGGTGGATGTATTCATGACGATGCTCCATCGTAACTAACCGGCATCGGTATAGCACCCGGGCGCGGTTTCGGCATGTTGCGATGGTGACGCTTCTTTGCAGGCGTTGCAGCGCGTCGCGGCGCGGTGGACAGCCTTGTGCATTCGTGGACAATAGGCGGATGGATTCCATTTCCCTGCCCCAACTCGAACAGGCGATCAATTACTGGCGCAACGTCTCGCCGTCTGTCGGCGACGAATCGCGCCTGTGCCCGGAAGCGGCGGCGCTGGCCACGCCCTATGCCTTGATGATCATTTCGCACCGCCACGACATCGCGGTTGCCGAACTGAATGAAAAAGCCCAGGCGGCGTTGGCCGGCTGGGCTGCTGCGGGCACTACGGCCCGCTGATTTTTCTGCTGATTCTTCGGATCGTCGAACTGATCCCTGCATGGATCCCTGTGCGGATCCTTCCCCGGCACTACACCCTCAGTTCTTGAACAGCGCCTGGATGTCGTGCGTCAGCGCGTCCACGCCCAGGTTGTTATTGGCCAGCACGCGCGATTCGCCCTTGCCATCAATCAGGTAGAACGCGGCGGTGTGATCCATCGTGTAATTGCCGTCCTTGGTGGGGGCCTTGGCGTAGTACGCCTTGAACGATGCCGCCGCCTTCTTGATCTGATCCGGCGTGCCGGTCAGCCCCAAAAAGCGCGGGTCGAATGCCGTCACGTACTGCTTGAGCACTTCCTGCGTGTCCCGCTCCGGGTCCACTGTAATCAGCAGCACTTGCACGCGGTCGGCGTCCGGGCCCAGCTTTTTCATCACCTCGGTCAGCTCTGCCAACGACGTGGGACACACGTCGGGGCACTGCGTGAACCCGAAGAACACCACCACCACCTTGCCGGCAAAGTCGGATAGCTGACGGCTCTTGCCGTTGGTGTCGGTCAGTTCCATGCCACGGCCCAGTTGGGTACCGCTGATGTCGCTGCCCTTGAACTTGGGCGCGGCATCGCCGCAGGCGGCAAGCGCGCCGGCAAGAACCGTCACGGCGGTGGCGGCGGCAAGGCGCAGGCCCAGCCGGCGGCTGGCGGAAAACACGGACATCAACAACCTCCAGGGGTCAGCGCAGCAGGCCGACCCAGTGGTCCACCAGCAGGGCGCCGAACAGCAGCGCCAGGTAGAGAATGGAAAAGCGGAACATGCTGCGCGCCAGTTCGTCGCTATAGGCGCGGTACAACCGCCACGCATAGGACACGAACATGCCGCCCAGCACCAGCGCCGACAGCAGATACAGTGCGCCGCTCATGCGGATGGCGTAGGGCAACAGCGTCGTTGCCACCAGCGCCACGCTATAGAGCAAGATGTGCAGGCGCGTGAACTGGTTGCCGTGCGTGACCGGCAGCATGGGCAGGCCGGCCTTGGCGTAGTCGTGGTTGCGGTACAGCGCCAGCGCCCAGAAATGCGGTGGCGTCCAGATGAAGATGATCAGCACCAGCACCCAGGCTTCGGCCGGAACCGAATCGGCCACCGCTGCCCACCCCAACGCGGGCGGCATCGCGCCCGACAGGCCACCGATCACGATGTTCTGCGGCGTACGCGGCTTGAGGATGACGGTATAGATAACGGCGTAGCCCACAAAGGTGGCGAACGTCAGCCACATGGTCAGCGGGTTCACCAGCGTGTACAGCACGAACATGCCCGCGCCGCCCAGCAAGCCGGACAAGCTCAATACCTGGAAGGCTGAAATGGTGCCACGCGCGGTGGCGCGTCGCGCGGTGCGCAGCATGCGCGCGTCGACTTCCTGTTCGATCAGGCAATTGATGGCGAAGGCGGCCGCGGCAAGCAGCCAGATGCCGATGGTGCCGAACAGCACGCGGCGCATATCGGGTACGCCCGGCACGGCGAGAAACATGCCGATGACCGCGCAAAACACCGCCAACTGCGTAACGCGCGGCTTGGTGAGGACGAGGTATTGGCGGAACAATCCGGGTTGAGGAGCGGCAAGACTGGTCATAGTGGACCCTATTTTAAACGCGCACCGAATTGGGGCCATAGCCCCCTGCCGGCACGCTTCCCGCCGTGGACAAGCGCACCATCAGCACCACGGCGGCCAAGGTCAAACCGGCCGCGCCCCCATTGTGCAACACCGCGATCAGCAAGGGCCACTGGAAAAAGATGGTCGTCAGGCCGGTGAACAGCTGGGCGCCCAACAGCGCCAACATCAGCGTGGCCGGGCCGCGCAGGCCCGGTTCGGCCCGCAACCGCCATGCCAGCGTGCCCAGGTACAGGAACACGACGAAGGCAAAATTGCGGTGCACCCAATGAATCGCGGTCAGCGCGGGTTGCGAGATCATTTCCCCTGAGGGCAATTCACCCAGGCCACGGATCACGGAATAGCCGCCATGAAAATCCATGTCCGGCACCCACTGCCCGTGGCACATGGGAAAGTCCATGCAGGCCAGCGCCGCGTAGTTGGTGCTGACCCAGCCGCCCAGCGTCACCTGCACCAGCAGCAGGCCGAAGCCCGCCGCCACCCACGGCTTCCAGCGCTTGGCCGCTGCGGCGATCGCCAGATGCGGGCGTTCACGCGCCGACAACCAGGTCATCAGCGCCAGCACCGACAAGCCAAACACCAGATGGGCCGTCACCACGGCGGGCATCAGCTTGTGCGTGACGGTCCACGCGCCGAACGCGCCCTGCACGCAAACGGCCACCAGGGTGGTCACGGCCAGCGCGGGCGACCGGCCCAGTTCACGGCGATAGCGCCACGCCATGTAGACGATGCCGATGATGAGCATGCCCAGGATGGATCCGACGTAGCGGTGGATCATTTCGATCCAGGCCTTGGACATGGTCACCGGGCCGAACGGCATGGCTTGTGACGCCTGGTGGATGTCGCCCTGTGCGCCCAGCGGCGTCACGCTGCCGTAGCAGCCGGGCCAGTCGGGGCAACCCAGGCCGGAATCCGTCAGGCGCACGAACGCGCCGAACATGATGAGGTCCAGCGTCAGGAACCAGGTAAAGAAAACGAGCTTGCGATAACGCGCTTTGATGCGTTCCATGTCAACCAGGAAAAAAAGAAAATGCCCGCGCCCCTCGGGGGAAATCCGTCAACCGATGCGCGAGTTATAGACGAGCTTGCTGATGTCCTTGCGCACTTTGACGCCATCGGCATCGGCAGGGTACTGCATCATCAGGTTGCCCAGCGGGTCGATTACCCACATGGGGTCCTGCAACGGCGGCTGTCCGGCTGCGCTATCGCGGGCCAGCAGATAGCGCGCAAGCTGGTCCGGGTTCACGCGCAGCATGACTGTGCCTTGATAGGCTTCCAGCACCTTTTCGGGCACGGGGGCATCGTCGGTGATGAACCAGACGCGCGCCAGGCGGTCCACGTTCTTGCCCTGACTGGCATGCGTGTTGCGCGTGATGTAGAGCTTGCGCGCGCAGCTTTCGGGGCAGGCGGCGCCGTCGGCGGCCACCAGCAGCCATTTGCCCTTGAGGCTTTGCAGGTCGAAGGGCTTGCCGTCCAGGGTGGTCAGCTTCAAGTCGGCGGCGGCGGGCATGGGCCGCTGGGGCGATACCAGCGTGCCGTAGTTGCTGGAATCCGATGGCCACCACTGCGGGTTCATGTAGACGACGAAGGCGGCCACGATGGGCGCCAGCGAACACAGGAACACCAGCACCATGGGCATCAACGAGCGCTTGCGCGCGGGCGGACGGGATGAAATGTCGCGAGCCACTTTATATCCTGGAAAAGTCTTTCATTGATGCGCGCTCAAGGCGTTGGACCTTGTCCCGCGCGCTGGCGCATGCGCTTGATGGCGCCCCCCAGCACCACCAGCCATGCGATGGCGGCAATCGAAGCAAATGCAAACCACTGCACGGCGTAAGACGTGTTTTTTTGAAAGTCCACCGGCGGCTGCGGCCAGTCGCGCACCAGGCCGTCGGCACTGTTCTGGCCGGGCTGGCCGGTCTGGGTAAGCACTACCGGCAGCAGGTGCAGCCCCGTGGCGCGGGCATAGGCATCCAGCGGCAAGTTCTGGACCTGCGGCAACGTGCCGCCCGCGATGGGCCACGTGGCGGGCAGGGCGGATTGGTCCTGCCCGCCCAGCGACCACAATTCGAACATGCGCGGCACGCGTTCGGCCATTTCACCGGTGATGGTCTGCGGGCCTGGCGGCGTGGCGGGCAGCGCGGGTTCGCCCTGGCCCGGCATGACGCGGGGCAACCAGCCGCGCAGCACCAGCACGGCCTGGCGCGACGAGGCATCCAGCAACAGCGGCGTGGCCAGCCAGTAGCCCGGCCGCCCTTCGTGGTTGCGATTGTCCAGCAGTACACTGAATTGCGGCAGCCACGCGCCCGTAGCCTGCGCCACGCGCCACGGCGTCAGGTCATCGGACGGGGTAGCGGGCGTCAGCATCACCGGCGCTTGCTTGCGGCCCGCTTCGATAGCGGCCAGAATGGCGCGTCGCTCATCGCTGCGACGCAACTGCCACTGCCCGAGCGACGCCAGAATCACCACGGCAACGCCAAGCAGAATCAGGGCGGCTATGGTGTTGCGGGTTGAATGCGGTCGGGCCATGTATCGTTGCTAACTCTGTTTTGTCCGGAGACCACCATGCGCGTTTTCGTCGTACTGGCCTTCATCGGAATTCTGGCCAGTCTGGCATCCGCCCTGGTCTATCTGATGCGGGACAAAGGGTCCACCAGCCGCACCGTCAATGCGCTGACCGTGCGCATCGGGCTATCGGTTGCCCTGTTTCTGTTTGTGCTGTTCGCCCACCACATGGGCTGGATCGAGAGCACGGGCCTGCGCTGACGCGCCGGCCCCGGCGTGCGGCAAGCCTGAAAAGGAATCGGGCGCCGCGCGTTAATCGACAGGCTTATCGCCCTGGAGTTCCCGCGCGGCGCCCAACTTGCGGCGCCGCCAGCCTAGAACCAGTACACAAACAGGTACAGGCCCAGCCACACCACGTCCACAAAGTGCCAGTACCACGCGGCGCCTTCAAAGCCGAAGTGATGATCGGCGGTGAAGTGCCCGCGCATCAAGCGCACCAGGATCACCGTCAGCATGGTGGCGCCCAGGATCACGTGGAAGCCGTGGAAACCGGTCAGCATGTAGAACAGCGAACCGTACGCGCCCGAATTGAATTTCAGGTTCAGTTCGGTGTAGGCGTGATGGTATTCGGCGGCCTGACAGGCCACGAAGATAAAGCCCAGGATGACCGTGGCGGCCAGCCAGAACATCGTCTTGCCACGATGGTTTTCGCGCAGCGCGTGGTGCGCGATGGTCAGCGTGACGCCCGAGGAAAGCAGCAGCGCGGTGTTGATCGTGGGCAGCCAGAACGGGCCTACCGTCTGGAACTCTTCGACTACGCCGGCCGGCCCGAAGTTGGGCCATGCGGCCTTGAAGTCGGGCCACAGCATCAGGCGGTGATCGATGTCGCCCAGCCACGGCGTGGTGATGGTGCGGGTGTACCAGAGCGCACCGAAGAACGCCGCGAAGAACATCACTTCCGAGAAAATGAACCAGCTCATGCCCCAGCGGTACGAACCGTCGATGCGCTTGCTGTTCAGGCCGGCTTCGGATTCCTGGATGGCGTCGCCAAACCAGTAATACAGCACCACGATCAAACCGATAAAGCCCGCCAGCACGGACCATTTTGCCCAGCTGACCCCGTTGATCCAGCCCGCGGCGCCCAGCCCCATGAACAGCAGCGCCACCGCCGTACGCACGGGATGCCCCGAGTCGGCGGGCACAAAGTAGTACGGTGCCTCTTTACCTTGAACCGAGTGGCTTGCACTCATGGCTTTCTCCCTGGTACAGATTTAGATTTAAGTGATTCAAGTCAGGCTGGAAACGGCCCAACGCACAATTAATACCAGCACAGTCACGAAGATTGCCGCCGCCAGCAGCCCAGCCAGAATCACGTGCACCGGGTTCAGCTTGGCGCTGTCTTCCCGGTAGCCCGCGCCCTTGCGTACGCCAAAGAACCCCCACGCCACCGCCTTCATCGTCTGAAGGAAACTGAGCTTGCGGCGTGAGGTTTCGTGCAGGTCGTCGCTCATGGGGGCCTAACCGACCGCGTTGCCCGTCAGCAGCGCCGAACCGCGAAACACGGTCCAGCCGAACACGGCAATGACGAAGGCCACGAGGACCCATCCTGCAATCTTGTTACGGCGGCGCTGCTCGGGAGTCATTGCTGTGCTACCTGGATCGTGGAAGACGGTTTACTTCACTTCGGGCGGGGTTTCGAAGGTGTGGAACGGGGCGGGCGAAGGCACCGTCCATTCCAGCCCTTCGGCGCCTTCCCACGGCTTGGCGGCCGCCGGTTCACCCTTGCCCATGTAGCAACGAATGATCGCCCACAGGAAGATCAGCTGCGACAGGCCGAACCAGAACGCGCCGATGGTGGCCATCTGGTGGAAGGTCGTGAATTGCGCGGCGTAGTCGGCGTAGCGACGCGGCATGCCGGCCAGCCCCAGGAAGTGCATGGGGAAGAAAGTCACGTTGAAGGAAATCAGCGTGGACCAGAAGTGCAGCTTGCCCAGCTTTTCGCTGTACATGCGGCCCGTCCACTTCGGCACCCAGTAGTAAGCGCCCGCGAACAGCGCGAACAGCGATCCGGCCACCAGCACGTAGTGGAAGTGCGCCACCACGTAATAGGTGTCGTGCACCTGGATGTCGATGGGGGCCACCGACAGGATCAGGCCGGTGAAGCCGCCCATGGTGAACACGAAGATGAAGCCGATGGAGAACAGCATCGGCGTTTCGAACGTCATGGAGCCGCGCCACATGGTGGCGACCCAGTTGAACACCTTCACCCCGGTGGGGATGGAGATGAGCATGGTGGCGTACATGAAGTAAAGCTGGCCGGTGACCGGCATGCCCGTCGTGAACATGTGGTGGGCCCACACGATGAACGACAGCACGGCAATGGACGCGGTGGCGTACACCATCGAGGCGTAGCCGAACAGCTTCTTGCGGGCGAACGCGGGCACGATGGCCGACACGATCCCGAACGCCGGCAAGATCATGATGTAGACCTCGGGGTGCCCGAAGAACCAGAACACGTGCTGGTACAGAACCGGGTCGCCACCGGCGGCGGCGTTAAAGAAGCCCGTGCCGAAGTGGCGGTCGGTCAGCACCATGGTGATGGCGGCGGCCAGCACCGGCATCACGGCCAGCAGCAGGAACGCGGTGATCAGCCAGGTCCAGCAGAACAGCGGCATCTTCATCAGCGTGAGGCCGGGCGCGCGCATGTTCAGGATGGTCACGATGATGTTGATCGCGCCCATGATCGAGGACGCGCCCATCAAGTGCATCGCAAAAATGCCCAGGTCCATGCCCGGACCCATCTGCAACGACAGCGGTGCGTACAGCGTCCAGCCGGCGGCGGTGGCGCCACCCGGCACGAAGAACGAGGCCGTCAGCATGATGGCTGCCACCGGCAGCAACCAGAAGCTGAAGTTGTTCATCCGTGCGAACGCCATGTCGGATGCGCCGATCTGCATCGGGATCATCCAGTTCGCAAAGCCCACGAAAGCCGGCATGATGGCGCCGAACACCATGATGATGCCGTGCATGGTGGTGAACTGGTTGAACAGTTCGGGGCGGAAGAATTGCAGGCCCGGCTCGAACAATTCGGTACGCAGCAGCAAGGCTAGCGTGCCGCCTTCCAGCAACATGGCAAACGAGAAGATGAGATACATCGTCCCGATGTCTTTATGGTTCGTGGCGAAAAGCCAGCGACGCCAACCCGAAGGCATGGCGTGGTGGTGGTCATCGTGACCGTGGCCGTGGCCCGGCGACACGTGGTCTACAGTGACGCTGCTCATGATGGACTCCTTCCTGCTGAGTGCCGGCCCCGATCCACGGGACCGGCAGGGTATCTCTAACTAAACGGAACCGGTTCTATCGGTGTAGGGCGCAGGGCTGCGCGATCAACGCGCGGCCGCAACGTCCTTCGGTAGAACCGTCGGGTCCTGCCCCTTGCCTGCATTGCTCCAGGCATGGCGTGTATAGCTGATGACCGCTGCGATCTCGACATCATTGAGCTGCCCGCCAAATGCCGCCATCGCGGTGCCGGGCTTGCCCTTGAGCACGGTGTTGATCTGGCCCGCCTTGGGGCCTAGAACAACCTTGTCTCCGTCGAGTGCCGGGAAGCTGCCCGGGATGCCCTTGCCGTTGGCCTGGTGACAGGCCACGCAATTCGCGGCGAAGACTTTTTCGCCACGGGCAACCAGTTCGGTTTCCGTCCACTCTTTATTAGGATCGTCGGCGTTTGCCGCCATTTTCTTCTTTTGGTCTTCAACCCACTTATCGTAGTCCGCTTGCGCCAGGACTTCGACAACGATGGGCATGAAGGCGTGGTCCTTGCCGCACAGTTCGGCGCACTGGCCCCGGTAGATGCCCGGGGTATCGGCACGGAACCAGGCGTCGCGCAGGAAGCCGGGGATGGCGTCCTGCTTGACGCCGAAGTCGGGAATCATCCACGAGTGGATCACGTCGGCCGCGGTCAGCACGACCCGGACCTTTTTGTCCACCGGCACCACCATGTGGTTGTCCACTTCCATCAGATAGAACTCGCCCTTGGGCTCGCGGTTCTCGATCTGCGCGCGGGGGGTGGACAATGTGGACAGGAACTTGACGCCGGCGGCAGGGCCGTCGAGGTACTCGTAGCCCCATTTCCATTGATAGCCGGTGACCTTGATGGTGAGGTCGGCGCTTGAGGTGTCCTTCATGGCCACGACCGTCTTGGTCGCCGGCAGCGCCATGGCGATGACGATGATGAAGGGGATGACCGTCCAGGCCACTTCCACGCCCAGATGCTCGTGGAAAGTCGCCGCCTTGTGCCCGCGAGATTTGCGGTGCGCCCAGATGGAATAGAACATCACCCCGAACACACCGATGAAGATCACGATACAGATCGTGAGCAGCATCCAATGCAGCCACATGATGTCGCGTGATATTGCGGTCACGCCTTCATGCAGGTTCAGCTGATTGACCTTCGGGCCGCCGGGCATGTCTTGCACCTGAGCACCGGCCACGCTGCCAATCAGCATCGCACAAGCCCCCAGTATCCCTCTCCACTTCTTCATGCTTACCTCGAAACACGGCGCGAGGGCCCTTGTCGCCTAGTGGCACGAGTGTCACTTCAACAGGACTACGCGCAATTATTAGATGGCAGGGTTAAGCAGGGAGATAGAGCGGCCCCCGCGTTCCCACTCGAAATCACAAAGAAACTGGCGGATTATAGCGGACACGCAAATAGATGTAAGACAAGGCTCTTGAATAAAAGGGGCCTGCCCCCATCTGCGCTCGCCCCGCGTTCGACCCTTGACGCGCGCCGCAAACCGTGTGGCATAAAATCGTCGCCACCCTCATCACAACACGCCAAGATGCCCAAGCAGTTGTCCGATCTGTATGCCGACCTGTGCGCCCGCGCGCAGCAACCCGCCCCCGACGGCGCGCACGTTTTATATGTGGCGGGCCGGCGCTGCGGCTGGGCCACGCATGCGGCGTGCGACGCCCTGCGCGACGCCCCCGGCATCGTCTGCGACGAGGCCGCGCTGCACATCGGCGCGCACCTGAAACCGGGCGCGGAGTTGAACGCCGTGCTGGAAAACACCGCGCAACTGTTGCGCCAAGCCAACTGCTTGCGCGGCTGGCGCGATGAACTGCTGGACGTGATGGACGGCAACGAACCCGTCGGCGTGATCGAACGGGCGGCGGTGCGCCCGCTGGGCCTGCTGACGCACGCGGTGCACCTTAGTGCCTGGACGCCGGACGGCCGCATGTGGGTGGCACGACGCGCGTTAAGCAAGTCCACCGATCCCGGTATGTGGGACACCCTGGTCGGCGGGCTGGCCGGTAGCGGCGAAGACCTGGAGCTGGCGCTGGTGCGCGAATGCGGCGAGGAAGCCGGGCTGGACCCGCACCATCTGGCCAGGCGCACGCCGCTACGCACCATCCTGCGCATTCACCGCCGGTTGCCCGAGGGCTATCAGGTGGAGGACGTGCTGACCAGCACCTGCGTGCTGGCCGCCGATGCCCGCCCCGCCAACCGGGACGGCGAAGTGATGGAGATCGCCACGCTGGATGTGGCCACCGTGCTGCGCCAGATCGAAGAAGGCGAGTTCACGCTGGAGGCGGCGCTGGTGATTGTCGAAGACATCATGCAACGCCGCGCCGCCGGCCAGATCTGACCTGACTTAGCGGGACGCGGCCCCGGGGGCATCGGCCGCGGGCTCGGCGGGCAGGCGCATGCCGGCTTGGCCGGTCTGGTCGGCCGGGTCGTCCTGGCGGGATTCGCGCCCGGCGCCGGCCGCCTCGGCCGCTTCTGCCGCCTGCGCCGGGCTGGGCGCCGAAGCGGGCGCGGGCGAAGGCGTGGCCGCCGCCTGGGACGCCTGCGAGAACTGCTTCCACACCTCGATGGCGCGCAGCCGCTGCTTGGCCACCACCTGGATTCGCTCGCGCAGATGCTCATCGCGCGCCAACAGGGCGTGGAAGTCGCGCGATGTCAGCATCAGCAGCTTGCTGTAGCCCAGCGATGTGACTTCCGGCGTGATCTGCTGTTCGCCCAGCAGCCCAAGTTCGCCAAAGAACTCGCCGCTGCCCAGTTCGATCATGGTGTTGTCGGGCAGGTGCACCGCCACGGCGCCCGACGCCACGAAGCACATTTCCTCGCCGTGCCGGCCCTTGGTCAGCACCCGCTGGTCAGGCAGCGCCAGACGCGGCTTGAGCAACTTGCTGATGGCACGCAGCGAATCCGGCGACAGGCCCTCGAACAGCGGCACGCGCTTGATGAGTTCGGCCGCGCTCATTTCAATATCCAGCGGCGGGTGCGTGTCGATGTGCGCCCAGCGGCTTTTCAACTGCGCCATCAGATCCGCGTAGACCTCGCCGCTGATCAGGAACTGCTCAAGCATGTCGCGGTAGCGGATGCGTTCAAGTTCGCGCGCGACGCGGCCCAGATAGCTTTCCTGCAACCATTGCGCGTACGACGGATATTGCAGGTTCAATGCCTGCAGGGCGCTTTCGACCAGGTCCAGGCGGCGCTGGTGCAGCACCACGATGCGCTGGGTGGCGTCTTCGCCCAACAGGGGCGTGATCTGTTCGCGGGCAAACACGATCAGCCGCTGCGCCACCGAACGCTTGCTCATCAAGTTGGCAAACCGTTGGCCCAGTTCACGTGCCAACCAGCCCTGGAAGCCGAACAGATAGTGCATCCGCAAGGCCAGTCGGAAGCCGGTGGAATAGCGCACGTCCTGCACGATAGCGCGCTCGAAGCCGGGCACACCGCCCAGCCGGATGGCGTCTTCCAGCCGCTCGGCCCGTGCCAGCAGCGTTTCCGCCATGCGCCAATCCACGATCTGCGCTTTCAGAATGTCGAAGAACATTTCCTCTTCGCGCTGCGCCACGATGGCCAGGCCCACGGCGACGCGCTGCTCGTCGCTCATCTGGCTGACCTGACCGTCGTGCACGCTGGTCAGGCTGGCGTCGAACACGGCGCGGATGCGGTCGCGCACTTCCGTGCCGATGTGCTCGGTCTTGGCGACTTCTTCCGTCTTGCCTTGCAGGTCTTCCAGGGCCACTGCCAGCGCCTGGTTGCGGATGGTGCGTTCCACGGACGACAGCTGGTTCAGCCCCAGCATGCGTATCAGCGGCCGCAGGCTGATGCCGTTGATGAACAGCGTCAGCAGCACATAACTGGTAGTGGCCACCGCGATGAACTGGCGCGCCTCTTCCGCCACGCCGGTCTGCTCGGTCACGGCCAGGGCCAGCGCCAGCGACACGGCGCCGCGCAGCCCGCCCCACAACATCACCACTTTGTAGGGGTTGCTGACCTTGGTGCCCAGCCGCGTCAGCCCCAGCAGCGGCAACAGGCCGAACACGACAATGGCGCGCGCCACCAGGGTGGCGACGAACACCACGGCCACCAGCACCAGTTCCTGCCAATCGGCGGCCGCCATCAGCTTGGGGATGAGCATGGCCGCGAACAGGAAAATCAGCGAGTTTGCCCAGAAGCCGAACTGTTCCCAGGCGCTGGACAGGTATTCGAAGGTGGTGGGCGACATGCGCGTGCGGCCGGTGGAACCCACGACCAACCCCGCGATCACGGTCGCGACCACGCCCGAGACGTTCAGATAGTGTTCCGAAATGAAGAAGGACAGATAGGCCAGCGTCAGCGTCAACGTGATTTCGGCCGTGGGAAAGCCGCGCAACCAGGCAAACAGGAAGCAGGCCAGCCGCCCCATCGCAAAGCCGGCGATGCCGCCCCCGATGAAGTGCACGATGAAGTCGTTGAAGATGCCGCTGACGGTGAGCTCACCGTGACCGCCTAGAACGGCCAGCAGCACGGAATACAGGGCGATGGACGCGGCATCGTTGAACAGGCTTTCGCCTTCGACCAGCGTCGTCAAGCGCTTGGGCGCGCCCACCTCGCGGAAAATACCGACCACGGCAACCGGGTCGGTCGTGGCCACGATGGCGCCAAGCAGCAGGCATACCACCAGGCCGTAGGACGAGATCGCGTCCAGGGTCACGCCCACCACCACGGTACAAACCACGACGGCCACAATGGCCATCATCAGAATGGGCCCGATGTCGTCCATCAACCGGCGCACGTTCATGGACAGCGCGGTTTCGAACAGGAGCACCGGCAGGAACACCATCAGGAAGGTTTCGGACGATATCTCGAAGCGTTCCAGCGAATCCAGGAAGTCGGCGATCCAGCTGGGCGCCCAGCCGTGCACATGGATCACAATCCCCAGCAAGCAACCGACGATAGCCAACAGCACCGAGTAGGGCAGCTTGAGGCGGCCCGCCAACGGCGGCATGAAGCAAACCAGAGTGAGCAGTCCGGCTAGGCCGAACACAAGAAAACCTACATCCATGAATAGCGCCGAGTCGCGAACGGTGAAAAGTTTCACAAGAATAGCGGCATTTTCGGCGGACGCCGGGCAGGAAACCGTAGGTATCGTAGAGAATGCACGTTTCGTTACCCGGCTTGCGAAGGCAGAAACGCGTCGCGCCATGTTTTTTGGGTAATGTTCAAACGTGCAAAACCCCGACAGGAGCGGCACTTGCCACGCGTCCATTCTTTGGCCCGGCGTCACGACGCGCCCGCCATGCTTGTCCAATTGACCGACAGCCATTTGTTCGGCGAGCCCGATACATCGATGCTGGGCGTCAATACCGACGCGAGCCTGCGCGCCGTGCTGCGGCAGATCGACGCCGACGGCAAGCGCCCCGACCTGTTGCTGGCCACGGGCGACCTGTCCCAGGACGGCGAGGCGGCAGCCTATCGGCGGTTTGCGGCAATTCTGGGCCAGGCAAGCGTGCTGGCCGGCGCGCAGATCCGTTGCCTGCCGGGCAATCACGACCAGCCCGCCGTGATGCGGCAGGAACTGGCGCATTGGTCTACGCCGGTCACCGACGTAGGCGCCTGGCGCGTGGTCACGCTGGACACCACCGTGCCCGGCTCCAATGCCGGGCATCTGCCGGACAGCCAGCTGGACATGCTGGAAGCCGCGCTTGCCGAGGCGCCCGGCCGTCATACCTTGATCGCCATGCATCACAACCCGATGCAGATGGACAGCCACTGGCACGACTCGATGATGATCGACAACCCGCAGGTGCTATTCAAGCGCCTGACCCGCTGGCCGCAGGCGCGCGTGCTGTTGTGGGGCCACGTGCATCACGAATTCGATCGTCGCCGCCACAACCTTCGCATGCTGGCCACGCCGTCGACCTGCTTTCAATTCAGCATCCGCGATGGCAAGCACGTGGTGGACAACCTGGCGCCGGGTTATCGCTGGATCAAGCTTTATCAGGATGGGTCGATGGCCACCGGCGTGCGTCGCGTGCAGGACGCGCTGTGGCATACGGCGCTTGCAGCGGACAACGCGCAGGCCGCATAAAAATCGGGGCACCAGATATACGAATATATGTGGTGCCCCGCAAGCATCCGTCTCATAGGGGAGGGGAAAGAGGAGAAGCCGAGACGGATGGCAAGACTGCTAACCAAAGTTCGCGGTCTACATGAAGTTAGTCGGCGCACTCTTTATTAAGTTTCTGAAGATCC
The DNA here is from genome assembly GCF_059760425.1 of Achromobacter sp. RT286_PF. Classification (NCBI taxonomy): domain Bacteria; kingdom Pseudomonadati; phylum Pseudomonadota; class Betaproteobacteria; order Burkholderiales; family Alcaligenaceae; genus Achromobacter; species Achromobacter sp. RT286_PF. Next base: position 59,997 of record NZ_JCBAMR010000015.1, on the reverse strand, counting down.
CGAAATTCGCCGGCTAATTTGTATCAAGTTATTTATTAGTCCAGACGCCAGGCGACATCGTGGCGGCATCGGCGGAAGCATCGGTGCCAGCGCTGCAAAAAGCAAAGGGCCGCGCAAGCGGCCCTTCGTATGCAGCACCCGACGGATCAGGCGGCCAGGTTGCCGCGCATCTTCTTCAGCGCGGCGGCTTCGATCTGGCGAATGCGTTCGGCGGATACGCCGAACTCTTGTGCCAGTTCGTGCAGCGTGGCGCCGCCGTCGTCTTGCAGCCAGCGGGCTTCGACGATGCGGCGCGAGCGGGCGTCCAGCGCCTCAAGTGCGCTGTTCAGCCCGGTGCTTTGCAGTTCGTCGCGCGCCGCGCGTTCCAGCACCCGCGTGGGTTCCTGGCGGCCATCGTCGGACAGGTAGGCGATGGGCGCGTAGCTGTCGTCATCGTCGTCCTGGTTTTCCAGCGACATTTCGCGGCCCGACAGGCGCACTTCCATTTCGCTGACGTCTTCGCGGCGCACGTTCAATTCGCGCGCGATGTGGTCGACCTGATCGGGGTCCAGCGTCTGGCCATCGGGACGCATGCTGCGCAGGTTGAAGAACAGCTTGCGCTGCGCCTTGGTCGTGGCGACCTTGACCAAGCGCCAGTTGCGGATGATGTATTCGTGGATTTCGGCCTTGATCCAGTGCACGGCGAACGACACCAGCCGCACACCGCGCTCGGGGTCGAAACGCTTAACGGCCTTCATCAGGCCAACGTTGCCTTCCTGGATCAGGTCGGCATGCGGCAAACCGTAGCCCAGGTATTGACGCGCCACTGACACCACCAGGCGCAGGTGCGACAGAATCAGTTCACGCGCAGCGCCCAGGTCTTCCTGGTCGCGCAGGCGACGGCCCAGCTCGGTTTCACGCTCGGCCGACAAAACCGGCAAGCGGTTGACCGAAGAAATATAAGCGTCGATCGTGCCAAGTGCGCCCGGATTGGCAATGGCCAACGCCAGAGCGTTGCCGGAAGCGGCCAACGAGGTACTGGGTTGTTTCATAGCGGGGGTCTCCGGAAAGCGAAGGGGTAACGACATGGATTCGATGTTAGCACTCTAGTAAAGGGAGTGCTAATTCGACTATTGCGACGCATCAAAGTTTCCATTCTATGATCCGACCCTGTTTTTCGCAAAAGCAGGGCGGCCGGGAGGGTGCTACCAGCCCAGGCGTTTCAAGCCCTCGGCGGTGGCCTCGCCGTCCGGGCGGATGAACAAGGCGCCGCGCGGGTCCATGAACACCTGGTACTTCGCGCCGTCGAACAGGGGCATGTATGCGCCGCTTCCGAATTGGACATCCACAAACGGGAACCAGTTCGGAAAATTTTTCTTCAGCGACCCTAAATCAGGCGCGGGCCAGTCGTCCAAGGCGTGGACGGAGCGCGTGGCCGAAGCCTCGCGGGCCGCGTCGCTATACCTGCCCGACAGGCGTTCCAGGCGATACAGCGGCGGCACGCCCGCCATCAACGCCGGCAGACGCCAGCGCACGACGCGGGCATCGATCTGCCACTGATCTCCATATAGAACGTACTGCTTGGGGCCCACGCCCGGCGCGTCGGTGGTGACTTGGAACTGCCCCTCGGCCTGCTGCCGGACTTCAACGCGGGCCACGGATTCGTCAGCGGTCAGCCTGAAAAACTGCACCAGCGACAGGGCCAGCAGCCCGGACACACAACCCAGCAGCACCAGCATCAGGCCGAACAGCCGGCGCACCGGCCGGAACTGGAAGATCCTGCGGCCGCGCTCGTCGCGGGGTCCGCCCCGTCCGAGCAGCATGACAAGGCCGGGCAGCAGGACGACGATGGCGCCTAGCAAAATCCAGACAAAAGGGGCGAGGCCGTTGATCAAATGACGAGTTCCTATGGGACGCCGAGGGTTTCAGCCCGACGCGCCCAGGACGCCACGAGCCCGCCGCGGCAGGCATTTCAGTATAAAAGCGTGGCTTTATGCCGCCGGTTTTCCAAGGCGTTCGACGTGAAACCGGATGTGATCCTCGATGAACGTCGAGATGAAGTAATAGCCGTGGTCGTAGCCCGGTTGGCGACGCAGCGTCAGGGGCTGGTCGGCCGCTGCGCAGGCGGCTTCGAATACCTCGGGATACAACTGATCGGCCAGGAATTGGTCGGATTCCCCTTGATCGATCAGGATGCCGGCGGGAAAGGGCTGCTTCAAGCCGCGCATCAGGACCGATGCATCGTAGGCGGCCCAATCCGTTTCGTTGCCGCCCAGGTAGGCCCCGAATGCCTTCTTGCCCCAGGGGCAAAGGCTGGGCGCCGCAATCGGCGCAAACGCCGACACCGAGCGGAACTTGCCCGGGTTGCGCAGCGCCAGCACGAGCGCGCCATGGCCACCCATGGAGTGGCCGAAGATGCCGGTGCGCGACGCGTCGCCAGGCAGGGTGTCGCCGGTGACGATGGCGTGCAGCTCGTCAGTCACGTAGCTGTACATGCGATAGTGGTCGCGCCAGGCGGGCGTTACCGCGTCGACATAGAAACCGGCGCCCGTGCCCAGGTCCCAGCTTTCTTCTTCGCCGGGCACGTTGGCGCCGCGCGGGCTGGTGTCGGGCGCGACCAGCATGACGCCAAGCTCGGCCGCCAGCCGCTGCGCGCCCGCCTTGATCATGAACGTTTCTTCCGTGCAGGTCAGGCCCGCCAGATAGATCAGCACCGGCACGGGGCCGGCATCGGCTTGCGGCGGAACGAAGACCGAAAAGCGCATCGGCAGGCCGATCTGCGTGGACTCATGGCGGTAGTACCGCTGCGTACCGCCAAAACAGCGATGCTGGGAAATGAGCTCCAGGGCCACGGGCATGGACGTTCTCCGGTCGGGGGATGAAAAATTCGTCGACGGGTTAGGGTATATCCACGGTACGACGTTCCGTCGCCGAATGTTAACCTGCTGTGCATACAGGCCGGACGACAAAAAAACCCGAATCCGTGCCCATATTGTGATCACGGGACTTGACCAGCGCCCACCGTGGCACTATTTATATACCGTGAGCGAAGACAACCCGTTCTTCCAGATACGCAAGCCCTGACACTATGGCCCGTCTGCCCCGTCTGTACGCCCCTGGGCTGCCCCAACTGGTGCAGGCCAATTTCATTTCGCCGTTGGCGGCGCCGTCTCAACCCGCCCCGGCCGATATCCTGAACCAACTGGCCACCTGGCTGGGCGAATCTGCTCAACGCCATCGGGTATCGGTCCACGGCTGGTTGCTGGCCAATGACCGCATCCTGCTGCTGGCCACCCCTGCTGACGAAGAAGGGCTGCCCCGCTTGATGCAGACGCTGGGCCGCAACCTGGCGGCGCGCCTGCGTGGCGGCCGGGTCTTCGCGGGGCGCTACCGGTCCGCGCTGCTTGAACCGGGTGCGTGGGTGCTGCCGGCGCTGGTCTGGCTGGAAACGTATCCCGTGCGTAGCGGGGCATCGCAAGATCCGGATTCCTGGCCCTGGTCGTCCGCGTCCAGCCATACGGGCAACACCAATGCCGCGCCGGCGCAGTGGCAATCGGATCACGCCGACTACTGGGCTTGCGGCAACACGCCGTTCGACCGCCAGGCCAATTACCGCAAACGCTTGCAAGACGGCCTGTCGCGCGAAGAATCGCAGCGCATCGACCAAGCCGTCTCCGGCCAATGGGCATTGGGTGGCCCCAGCTTCATCGCCAGCCTGGCGCATACCGCCAGCCGGCGAGTGGCCCCGGGCCAGCGCGGTCGGCCGCGCAAGAAACCCGCGACAACGACGGAGTCGGATACGCCGCCCCCGCCCCCGCCGCCCGGTACTGGGCAAAGTTCTTCCTGATAAACGAACCCGCCGCAATCGGCGGGTTTTTCTTTGGGTTTCAGTTGCGCCCGGGCTCGCCTTTGTGCATTTTTTGCGACACGCGCGCCCGCGTTTTCCACGTGGTTTCGTGCCGCGATTGTCCCGCTTCCCGTCCACTATTAAATGGGGACGTAAGTCGGAATTTTGCCCAGTTCCGGTGCATGCGCCAAATGCTTCCTCTACACCCGCCCCTGGCCAGCCAATAACGGCGCGGATGTTGCTGTGTCCCCGTATTTGCGCCCTATGATGGAGCATCGATATAAATGGGGTCGCACCCCTTATGTTTCTGTTGCACCCTACTCTTGCCGGGGGTATTGTCCGACTCCTGCACTGCAACATTACGACGCAGGCCCACTGCGGAGCGCGCCATGCCCCAAATTACCCCCAACGAATCCTGTTCCACGCCCAAGGCCACCCCGATCGATGCTTCGCGCATTGGTTTTCCGGCTGCCCAGGGCCTGTACCACCCCAAGAACGAGCATGACGCCTGTGGCGTCGGATTCGTTGCGCACATCAAAGGCAAGAAAAGCCACGCGATCATCCAGCAAGGTCTGAAGATCCTTGAAAACCTGGACCACCGCGGCGCTGTCGGCGCCGACAAGCTGATGGGCGACGGCGCGGGCATTCTGATCCAGATTCCCGACACGCTCTATCGCGACGAACTGAGCCAGCAAGGCATCATCCTGCCGCCCCCGGGCGAATACGGCGTGGCCATGGTGTTTCTGCCCAAGGAAACCGCCTCGCGCCTGGCTTGCGAACAAGAGCTTGAACGCTCGGTGCGCGCTGAAGGCCAAGTCGTGCTGGGCTGGCGCAATGTGCCGGTGGATGTCGACATGCCCATGTCGCCCACGGTGCGCGACTGCGAGCCGGTCATCCGCCAGCTGTTCATCGGCCGTGGCGCCGACGTGATGGTGCCCGACGCGCTGGAACGCAAGCTGTACGTAATCCGCAAGACGGCCAGCCACGCCATCCAGAACATGCATCTGGCCCATGGCAAGGAATACTTCGTGCCGTCCGCGTCGGTGCGTACCGTGGTCTACAAGGGCCTGCTGCTGGCCGACCAGGTGGGCCGTTATTACCGCGATCTGGCCGACACCCGCACGGTGTCCGCCCTGGCGCTGGTGCACCAGCGCTTCTCGACCAACACGTTCCCCGCCTGGCCGCTGGCCCACCCGTACCGCATGATTGCGCACAACGGCGAAATCAACACGGTCAAGGGCAACTTCAACTGGCTGCGCGCCCGCGAAGGCATGATGCAGTCGGCCGTGCTGGGCGACGACCTGAAAAAGCTGTACCCCATCGTCTATGAAGGCCAGTCGGACACCGCCACGTTCGACAACTGCCTGGAACTGCTGGTCAACTCCGGCTATTCCCTGGCGCACGCCATGATGATGATGATCCCGGAAGCCTGGGAACAGCACACGCAGATGGACGAGTCCCGTCGCGCGTTTTACGAATACCACGCCGCCATGATGGAGCCGTGGGACGGCCCCGCCGCCGTTGCGTTCACCGACGGCCGCCAGATCGGCGCCACGCTGGATCGCAATGGTCTGCGTCCCGCCCGCTACCTGGTCACCGATGACGACATGGTCATCCTGGCGTCCGAAGCCGGCACGCTGTCGATTCCCGAGAACCGCATCGTCAAGAAGTGGCGCCTGCAGCCGGGCAAGATGTTCCTGATCGACCTGGAACAAGGCCGCATCATCGACGACGCCGAGATCAAGCTGCAACTGGCCAACAGCCGCCCGTACCGCCAGTGGATCGAGCGCCTGCAGATCAAGCTGGAATCGCTGCCGGCCCCGCGCCAGGCCGCCGTCGCCACGCAGTCGCCGGTGTCGTTGCTGGATCGCCAGCAGGCATTCGGCTGGACCCAGGAAGACTACAAGTTCATCCTGGAACCCATGGCGTCCACCGGCGAGGAAGTCATCGGCTCGATGGGCAACGACGCCCCGCTGGCCGTGCTGTCCGACCGCGCCAAGCCGTTCTACAACTATTTCCGCCAGTTGTTCGCGCAGGTCACGAACCCGCCCATCGACCCCATCCGCGAACAGCTGGTGATGTCGCTGGTGTCGTTCATCGGCCCCAAGCCCAACTTGCTGGACATCAACAACGTCAACCCGCCGCTGCGCCTGGAAGTGTCCCAGCCGGTGCTGGACTTTGCCGCCATGGCGCAAATCCGCGACATCGAGCAGGTCACGGGCAAGAAATTCCGCAGCTTCGAACTGGACATCACGTACCCCGCCGCCTGGGGCCCCGAGGGCATTGAAGCCCGCGTGGCCGCGCTGTGCGCGCGCGCCGTCGATGCCGTACAAAGCGGCTACAACATCCTGATCGTGTCGGACCGCCTGGTCGACAGCGAACGCGTGGCCATCCCCGCGCTGCTGGCAACGTCGGCCGTGCACCAGCACCTGATCCGCGCCGGCCTGCGTACCAACACCGGCCTGGTCGTGGAAACCGGTTCCGCGCGTGAAGTGCACCACTTCGCGCTGCTGGGCGGCTACGGCGCCGAAGCCATTCACCCCTACCTGGCGCTGGAATCGCTGGGCAAGATGAATGACCCCGAAAAGGCCGTGAAGAACTTCATCAAGGCAACCGGCAAGGGCTTGAACAAGGTCATGTCCAAGATGGGCATCTCGACCTACATGTCCTACACCGGCGCGCAGATCTTCGAAGCCGTGGGCCTGCAAAGCAACCTGGTGAACAAGTACTTCACCGGCACCTCGTCCAACATCGAAGGCATCGGCATCTTCCAGGTGGCCGAAGAAGCGCTGCGCCAGCACCGCGCGGCGTTCAGCACCGACCCGGTGCTGGCCAACGACCTGGAAGCCGGCGGCGAATACGCCTACCGCGTGCGCGGCGAAGAGCACATGTGGACGCCGGATTCCATCGCCAAGTTGCAGCACGCCTCGCGCGCCAACAACTACCGCACCTACAAGGAATACGCGCAGATCATCAACGACCAAAGCCGTCGCCACATGACCCTGCGCGGCCTGTTCGAATTCCGCTTCGACCCGTCGCGCGCCATCCCGCTGGATGACGTCGAACCCGCCAAGGACATCGTCAAGCGCTTTGCCACCGGCGCCATGTCGCTGGGCTCGATCTCGACCGAGGCGCACTCGGTGCTGGCCGTGGCCATGAACCGCATCGGCGGCAAGTCCAACACCGGCGAAGGCGGCGAAGACGAACTGCGCTACCGCGCCGAAATGCGCGAAGGCAAGAGCACCATCAAGGACGGCGACACGCTGGCCTCGCTGCTGGGCTCGGACCGCATCGAAGCCGACGTCGTCTTGAAGAAGGGCGATTCGCTGCGTTCGAAGATCAAGCAGGTGGCCTCGGGCCGTTTCGGCGTGACCGCCGAATACCTGTCGTCCGCCGACCAGATCCAGATCAAGATGGCGCAGGGCGCCAAGCCCGGCGAAGGCGGCCAGCTGCCCGGCCACAAGGTGTCGGAATACATCGCCAAGCTGCGCTATTCCGTGCCGGGCGTGGGCCTGATTTCGCCCCCGCCGCACCACGACATCTATTCCATTGAAGACCTGGCTCAGCTGATCCACGACCTGAAGAACGTCAATTCCAAGGCCTCGGTGTCGGTCAAGCTGGTGTCCGAAGTGGGCGTGGGCACGGTGGCCGCGGGCGTCGCCAAGGCCAAGGCCGATCACGTTGTGATCGCCGGCCACGACGGCGGCACGGGCGCGTCCCCGGTGTCGTCCATCAAACACGTGGGCACGCCCTGGGAACTGGGCCTGGCCGAAACGCAGCAAACGCTGGTGCTGAACCGTCTGCGCAGCCGCATCCGCGTGCAGGCCGACGGCCAGATGAAGACCGGCCGCGACGTCGTCATCGGCGCGCTGCTGGGCGCTGACGAATTCGGTTTCGCCACGGCGCCGCTGGTTGTCGAAGGCTGCATCATGATGCGCAAGTGCCACCTGAACACCTGCCCGGTGGGCGTGGCCACGCAAGACCCGGTCCTGCGCAAGAAATTCCAGGGCAAGCCGGAACACGTCGTCAACTTCTTCTTCTTCATCGCCGAAGAAGTGCGCGAAATCATGGCGCAGCTGGGCATCCGCAAGTTCGACGACCTGATCGGCCGCGCCGATCTGCTGGACATGCGTTCGGGCGTTGAGCACTGGAAGGCGCAAGGGCTGGACTTCGCCCGCGTGTTCCATCAAACGCAATCGGACGCCGACGTGCGCCAGACCGAAGAGCAGGACCACGGCCTGGCCGGCGCGCTGGATCACCAGCTGATCGACCGCAGCCGCCCCGCGCTGGAACGCGGCGAAAAGGTGTCGTTCATCGTGCCGGTGCGCAACCGCAACCGCACGATCGGCGCCATGCTGTCGGGCGCCGTGGCCTCGCGCTATGGCCACGACGGCCTGCCGGACGACACCATCCACATCCAGTGCAACGGCACCGCCGGCCAGAGCTTCGGCGCGTTCCTGGCGCACGGCATCACGATGGACCTGGTGGGCGAAGGCAACGACTACGTCGGCAAGGGCTTGTCGGGCGGCCGCATCATCGTGCGCTCGCCCAACGACTTCCGCGGCTTCGGCCCCGACCACATCATCGCTGGCAACACCGTGCTGTACGGCGCGTTGGCGGGCGAGGCGTTCTTTAACGGCGTGGCCGGCGAACGTTTCGCGGTGCGTAACTCGGGCGCGGCGACGGTTGTCGAAGGCACGGGCGACCACGGCTGCGAATACATGACGGGCGGCACGGTCGTGGTGCTGGGCGCCACGGGCCGTAACTTCGCGGCCGGCATGTCGGGCGGCGTGGCGTATGTGTGGGACCCTGAGCGCACGCTCAAGCATCGCGTCAACCTGTCGATGGTCGAACTGGAAGGCGTGGCGCCGCATGCGGAACAGCAAGCGCTGAACAACATCGACATCTGGCACAGCGCGCAGCGCGGTGGCGAACGCGAGACGGATGAAACCATCCTGCGCCGCCTGGTGGAAGACCACTTCCGCTACACCGGCAGCTACCGCGCCCGCGAGATCCTGGGCGACTGGGAAGCCTCGCGCGGCAAATTCGTAAAGGTCATGCCGACGGACTACCGTCGCGCATTGGGTGAAATGTGGCGTGCAGCCAACCAGCAACAACTGGCTGCGTGAGGGATACCATGGGAAAGATTACTGGCTTTATGGAATTTCAGCGCTTGCAGGAGGCCGCCGAGGCCCCGCAGAAGCGGCTGAAGAACTGGCGCGAATTCGTGCTGCACCTGACCGACGACCAAGCCAAGCAGCAAGCGGCGCGCTGCATGGATTGCGGCATCCCGTTCTGCAACAACGGCTGCCCGGTCAACAACATCATCCCCGACTGGAATGACCTGGTGTACAAGCAGGACTGGCGCCGCGCGCTGGACGTCCTGCACTCCACCAACAACTTCCCCGAGTTCACGGGCCGCATCTGCCCGGCTCCGTGTGAAGCCGCCTGTACCTTGAACATCAACAGCGACGCCGTGGGCATCAAGTCCATCGAGCACGCCATCATCGACAAGGGTTGGTCCGAGGGCTGGGTTGCACCGCTGGTGCCGGCACGCAAGACCGGCAAGAAGGTTGCCGTGGTGGGCTCCGGCCCGGCCGGCATGGCCTGCGCGCAGCAGTTGGCGCGCGCCGGCCACTCGGTGACGCTGTTCGAAAAGAGCGACCGCATCGGCGGGCTGCTGCGTTACGGCATCCCCGACTTCAAGCTGGAAAAGCATCAGATCGATCGCCGCATTTCGCAGATGGAAGCGGAGGGCGTGGAGTTCGCGCCGTCCACCTACATCGGCAATCCGAAAGACCCCGTGGCCGATGGCTTGACGGTGCGCACGCCGGAATCGCTGAAGGCGGAATTCGACGCCATCGTCATGACGGGCGGTTCGGAAACGCCGCGCGATCTGCCGGTTCCCGGCCGCGAGCTGTCGGGTGTGTATTTCGCCATGGACTTCCTGCGCCAGCAGAACAAGGCAGTTGCCGGCGACCGCCTGACGAACCAGACGCTTGCCAAGGGCAAGCACGTGGTGGTGATTGGCGGCGGCGATACGGGTTCGGATTGCGTGGGCACCAGCAACCGCCATGGCGCGGCCTCGGTCACGCAATTTGAATTGATGCCGCAACCGCCCGAGTCCGAGAACAAGACGATGACGTGGCCGTACTGGCCGCTGAAGATGCGCACGTCGTCCTCGCACGAAGAGGGCTGCGAGCGCGATTGGTCCGTGACCACCAAGCTGCTCAAGGGCAGCAACGGCAAGGTCGAAAAGCTGGTCGGCGCGCGCGTCGAGTGGTTCAAGGACGAAGCCACCGGCCAGATGAAGATGCGCGAAGTCGAAGGATCGGAATTCGAGATCAAGGCTGACCTGGTGCTGCTGGCCATGGGCTTCGTATCGCCGGTGCAGACCGTGCTGGATGCGTTCGGCGTGGATCGCGATGCGCGCGGCAACGTGCGTGCCAACACCGACGACTACCGCACCAACGTCGAAAAGGTTTTTGCCGCGGGCGACATGCGCCGAGGCCAATCGCTGGTGGTCTGGGCCATCCGCGAAGGCCGCCAGTGTGCGCGATCGGTCGATGAATTCCTGATGGGCAGCACCGAACTGCCGCGCTGATCTTCCGGCAACGCAACACCTACGCAAGACCCCATTCGCCGCCTTCGCGCCCCAGCGCCAAGGCGGCGAATGTCATTGAAGGCGGCGAATGTCATTGAAGGCGGGGAATGTCATTGAAGGCGGCGAACGACACCGCATTAGTCTCCCCGCTGTTGCCGCGCCACCACGTCGCATTCCGCATCTTTTAACGGTTTGACACACATCAATCTGGCCTTGCGCCGGGTCTGAGAACCTGTGGCCTCACCTTACGGAAAGATCGGAGAAGAAAAATGTTTTCGCTGAACGGGCGTATCCGCGCCACCGCCATTGCCGCACTGATCGCCGCCGGCTCACTGGCTGCCCCGGCGCATGCGCATGAAGCGGGCGACGTGCTGTTCCGAGTGGGCGTGACGCAGGTGCGCCCCGCTTCCAACAACGGCACGGTGCTGGACGGCAGCGTCAAGCTGGACGCGAACAACAACGTACGCCCGAGCTTCACGCTGGGCTACATGGTGACGCGCAACATCGGCATCGAACTGCTGGGCGCGTGGCCGTTCCAGCATGACGTCAGCGGCAGCGGTTTGGGCAAGATCGGGTCCAGCAAGCAGCTGCCCCCGACCCTGAGCCTGCAATGGCACATCCTGCCCGACAGCATGATCCAGCCGTACATCGGCGTGGGCATCAACTACACGCACTTCTTCGACACCCAGGCCGAAGGCGCGCTGAAGGGTTCCGACCTGAAGATGGGCGATTCGTGGGGCGTGGCCGCCCAACTGGGCGCGGACTTCAAGATCAACGAACGCTGGTTCATGAACGCCGACATCCGCTACATCGACATCAAGTCGAAGGTGAAGTTGGACGGCCAGCACATCGGCACCGCGCGCATCGACCCGTGGGTGGCGACGCTGGGCGTTGGCTACCGCTTCTAAGCAGCGGCTGTTTGCCGGCCCGGCGTCTGCAATTGCAGGCGCAAGGCCTGCAACGCGGGCGTATCGTCGTCCGCGCGCCAGACCAACTGCGTCAGGGCGGTAGCGGATGGGCCGGTCAGTGCGCCGACATGGACGGAATGCTCGGCCCCCAGCACTGCCAACACCGAGCGCGGCACGATGGCCACACCCGAGCCCGCCGCCACACACGCCACGATGGCGTGATACGACGCAAACTCCATCACCCTGCCCGGCGCCACGCCTTCGTGGTTCAGCCACGATTCCAGGATGCGGCGGTACGAACACCCCGCCGCGAAGGCGATCACCGTGCGGTCGCCAAGATCGCGCGGGCTGCTGATCGGCCCCCATGCCAGGGGCGAGATCAATGCCAGGCTTTCCTGAAAAGCGTCCATGGCGGCCAGACCCTCTGCCGGAAACGGCTGGGCAACAAACGCCGCTTCGATTTCGTAATTGCGCACCTGCGCGGCCAATGCGCCCGACGTGCCGGTGACCAGTTCAATGCCCACTTGCGGCCATGCCGCGTGATAGGCCGCCAGGATCGGCGGCAGGCGCGCGGCCGCCGTGCTTTCCATGGTGCCGATGCGCAGCACGCCCTGCGGCGCGCCGTCGCGCACTGCCGCCTGCGCCTCGTCGGACAAACGCAGCAGCCGGTCGGCGTAGGACAGCAGCACGCGGCCCTGGTCCGATAGCACCAGCCGGCGGTTCTGGCGGCGAAACAGCGGAGCGTTCAGTGACGCCTCCAGCTGCTTCAGGCGCGTGGACACATTGGACTGCACCCGGTTCAGGTGCTGGGCCGCGCGCGCGACGCCGCCCTGGTCGGCCACGGCCTTGAAAATCTGCAACGCATCGAGATCCAAGTTTCTCATTTCAAGAACCTATGTTCTTAATAATTCACTATTAAAGATATAAGTACAGCCGTAGAGTAGGCCCATGTCAACGCCTGCTTACCCTTCCGTTTCCGTTTCCGATTCCGCTGCCGATGCCGATGCCGCTGCCGCTGCCGACACGCGCAGCGCGGCCACTCTGGCGTGGCCGGCCGCCCTGGCCCTGGCTGCCGCCATGGGCATCGGCCGCTTTGCCTTCACCCCCGTCTGGCCGCTGATGGCCGAGGAAGGCGGCTTGTCGCTGGCGCAGGGCAGCTGGATCGCCTCGGCCAACTACGCCGGCTACCTGCTGGGTGCGCTGGCCGCCGTGGCCTGGCCCATGCGTCACGCAGGCCACGCACGCGTGCAGCTTGCCATCAGCCTGTTGGCCGTGGCGCTGTTGACGCTGGCCATGCCGTTGACGCATGACGTCATGGTCTGGTGTGCGCTGCGCCTGGCCGCCGGCTATGCCAGCGCCAGCGCATTCATCTGCGTCGCGGCTGGCCGGACGGTGGCGCCGGGCGATCCGCGGGAGCCCGCCGCGTCGGCGCTGACGTATGCGGGCGTGGGCGCCGGTATCGCGCTGACCGGCTTGGCGTGCCTGGCGCTGATGGCATGGGGCGTGCGGGCGGACGGCACCTGGCTGGCGCTGGGCGGGTTGACGCTGGCCTTGTCCGCCATCGCCTGGCCCGGTTTGAAGCGGCCATCGCATGTGCCTTCGTCGACGGCGCACGCCGGCCCACCGGCGCGTGTGCCCCGCGTCACCGCCCGGCTGGCATTGCATTACGGCGTTTTTGGCATCGGCTACATCATTCCCGCCACCTTTCTACCCGCCATGGCCAAGCAGGTCATCGCCAACCCCGCCGTGTTCGGTTGGGCATGGCCGCTGTTCGGCCTGGCCGCTGCCGTGTCATGCCTGCTGGTACCGCGGCTGGCACGGGCCCGCGACGAAAAGCGCGTCTGGCAGGTTGCGCAGGCGCTGATGGCGGCCGGCATGCTGGCCGCCGCGCTGTGGCACCACATCGCCGCCGTGATCGTGGCGGCGCTGCTGGTGGGCGGCACGTTCATGGTGATTACGCAGGCGGGCATGCTGACGGCCCGGCGCATGGCCGGCGCCGCCGCCCCGCGCGCCGCCGCCATCATGACCGCCGCTTTCGCCGCCGGGCAGATCCTGGGGCCGCTGTTGGCATCGTGGGCCGGCCACTGGGGCGCCGGCCTGCCGCAGGTGCTGGGCGGCGGGGCCGCGCTGCTGGCCGTGTCCGCGTGGCGCTTGGGAAAAATCACGACAGAAGACAAAGGCGCTGGGCATAATGCGATCGGCCCGCAGGGCTGTACACATTAGAGACAAGAAAGAGGAGTCACCCGCATGAAATCACTGCGCCCCCTGATCGCCGCCCTGGCGGCCGTTGCCGCCTTCAGCAGCGCCGCGCAAGCCCAGACCGCCGACTGGCCCGCCAAGCCCATCACCATGATCGTGCCTTACGCGCCGGGCGGCTTTGCCGATACCCGCGTGCGCCTGCTGGCGCGCAAGCTGGGCGAATCGCTGGGCCAACCCATCGTGGTGGAAAACAAGGCGGGCGCGGGCGGCGTGGTCGGCACCAACCTGATTGCGAAGGCCGCCCCCGACGGCTACACCATCGGCACGGGCAACCTGGCCCCGATGGCGGTGAACCCGTCGCTGATGAAGGAAATGCCCTACAACCCGCAGAAGGATCTGGCCCCGATCGTGCTGATCGAGAACAGCCCGCTGGTGTTGAGCGTGAATAACGAATTGCCGGTCAAGACGCTGGCGGACCTTATCGCGCTGGCCAAGAAGCAGCCGGGCAAGCTGTCGTTTGGCTCGTCGGGCGTGGGCGGGGCGCACCACTTGTCCGGTGAAATGTTCCGCGAACAGGCCAAGATCGACATCGTGCACGTGCCGTACAAGGGCGGCAGCCTGGCCGCCACCGATTTGATGGGCGGCCACATTTCGATGATGTTTGAAATGGGCTATTCCGCGTTGCCGGCCATCCAGGGCGCCAAGATCCACCCCATCGCCGTCACGTCCGCCAAGCGCCTGGCCGTGCTGCCGGACGTGCCGACGATGGCCGAGTCCGGCCTCACCGGCTTCGAGTCCTACAACTGGCAGGGCATCGTCGCCCCGGCCGGCACGCCGGCGCCGATCATTGCCAAGCTGAACGCCGAGTTCAACCGGATCCTGAAAGAACCGGATGTGCAAAAGGCCATTGCCGACACCGGCAGCCAGGCCGGCGGCGGCACGCCCGAGGAATTCGCGGCTTTCATCAAGAGCGAAACCGACAAGTGGGCCCACGTCATCAAGGCTGGAAACATCCAGCTTCAATAACCTGAAGGAGTCACTCCATGGCCGCCCGATTGCTAGACCTGCTGAAGCTGGACCACCCCGTCATCCAGGCGCCCATGGCGGGCGGGGCGACGACGGTGGAACTGGTGTCCGAAGCGTCCAAGGCGGGCGTTCTGGGGTCGCTTGGGGCGGCCTACATGACGCCCGCGCAGATCGAAACCGCCGTGCAGGGCATTCGCGCCCGCACGGACCGCCCGTTCGCCATCAACCTGTTCGCCAGCGTGCCGGCGCAGCCCATGCAGGGTGACGCCGACCGCATGCTGGCGTTGATGGCCCGTTACCACGCCAAGCTTGGCCTGCCGGCCCCGGCCGCGCCGGCCACCCAGGCGGACCCGCTGCCCGAGCAGATCGACGCCATCCTGCGGCTGCGCCCGGCCGTGTTCAGCTTCACGTTCGGCCGCATCGCCGGCGATGTTCTGGCGCGTTGCCGCGAGCTGGGCATCCTGACGGTCGGTACGGCGACCACGGTGCGTGAAGCGGTGGCGCTGGAGCAGGACGGCGTGGACGCGGTGGTGGCCCAGGGGGCCGAGGCAGGCGGCCATCGCGGCACGTTCCTGGACGATTTCGAGCAGTCGCTGGTCGGCACGATGGCGCTGGTGCCGCAGATTGCGGATGCGGTATCCATCCCGGTGATTGCCTCCGGCGGCATCATGGACGGGCGTGGCATCGCGGCCGCGCTGGCCCTGGGTGCCGACGCGGCACAAATGGGGACGGCCTTCCTGACGACGGACGAATCGGGCATCAGCGAAGCCTACAAAGCCGTCCTGCCCGGATCGCGTTCGGAGCAATCGCGGGTGACGCGGGCGTTTTCCGGCCGCCCGGCTCGCGGCATTGCCAACGCGTTCATGCGGGACGCCGACGCCATTGCCGCCGACATCCTGCCGTACCCCCTGCAAAACGCCTTGACGCGCCCCATGCGCACCGAAGGCGGCAAGGCCGGCAATACGGAAGTGTTGTCGCTGTGGGCAGGTCAGGCCGCGCCGCTGGCCCGGCGCGAAAGCACGGCCGATCTGGTGGGCCGGCTGGCGCGCGAACTGGCTGCCGTCCGACATCGCAACTGACTTGGCCCGACTTATGCGCAGGATGCGCCCCGGCCCAGCCCAAAAGCGCCGCCCGCTTGCCTCAAACACGACCGGATTGTCCCTGCCACCGAAAACACTGTTCCACGGGCGCGCCCTTGCGTTGTCATTGCAAAGCGTCGAGCTACAATGGCGCCTCGCCGCTGGGGCCCATCGCCTGTTTTGCCCCGGCACCTGAGTAACCGGGCGCTTCCTGCCGCAGCCTGTCTTGCCCGCGCAGCCCGGTTATCCGCCCCGCGCGCCGACAAGCCAGCAGGGCTAGCTCCGCCACCGAAACACTCTTTCGTTGCCCATGCCCGCTCAATCAAGCAGCACCCCGGAATTCGCCCTGCGCCTGGACGGTGTAGCGCTTGGCTACGGTGATTTCACCGTCCTGCGCGATATCTCCATGGAAGTGCGCGCAGGTGAAGTGGTCGCCATCATGGGCGGCTCGGGCTCGGGCAAGACCACGCTATTGCGCGCGGCCACCGGCCAGTTGCTGGCCCAGCAAGGGCGGGTAGAGGCGTTTGGCCAGGACCTGGGCCAGGTCACCCCGGCGCAGTTGCAGTCCCTGCGCAAGCGCATGGGCGTGCTGTTCCAGCAAGGCGCGTTGTTCACCGATTTGAACGTGTTCGAAAACGTGGCGTTTCCGCTGCGCGAACACACCCGGCTGTCCGAAGCCGAAGTCACCGACCGGGTGCTGGACAAGCTGGACGCCGTGGGCTTGCGGGCCGCCGCGCATCTGAAGGTAGCTGAAATTTCCGGCGGCATGGCCCGCCGTGTGGCGTTGGCCCGTGCCGTCGTGCTGGAACCCGAACTGATCCTGTACGACGAGCCCTTCGCGGGCCTGGACCCGATCTCGCTGGGCATCACCGCCCGCCTGATCCGCCATCTGGCCGACCGGCTCGGTTGCGCCTCGGTGCTGATCACGCACGACGTCCAGGAATCCTTTTCCATCGCCGACCAGGTGTATCTGGTGGGCCAGGGCAAGCTGGCCGCTGCCGGCACGCCGGAATCGTTGTCGGCGTCGCAAGACCCTTACGTGCAGCAATTCCTGAAAGGCGAACCCGACGGCCCGGTCGCGTTCCAGTATCCCGACACGCCGGCTTTTCAGAAGTGGCTGTCCGCACAGAAAGGGCGCAAAGCATGAGCGGTTCCAACAACATGGTTGGCGCGCTGGGGGGCTGGGTGCGCAAACAGATTTCCGGCATCGGCTTTTTCACCCGCTTTTTCGGCGGCATGCTGGCGCGCAGCGGCATTGTGTTTTCGCGGCCGCGCCTGGTGTCCCAGCAAGTGCACTTCATCGGCAACTATTCGCTGCTGATCATCGCCGTATCCGGCATGTTCGTGGGCTTCGTGCTGGGGCTGCAAGGCTATTACACGCTGAACCGCTACGGCTCTGAAGAGGCCCTTGGCCTGCTGGTGGCGCTATCGCTGGTGCGCGAATTGGGCCCGGTCGTTACCGCGCTGCTGTTCGCGGGCCGGGCGGGCACATCGCTGACGGCCGAGATCGGCTTGATGAAAGCGGGCGAACAGCTCTCGGCCATGGAAGTCATGGCCGTGGACCCCATTCGCCGCGTGCTGGTGCCGCGCCTGTGGGGCGGCATCATCGCCATGCCCATCCTGGCCGCCGTGTTCTCCATGGTGGGCATCCTGGGCGGCTGGGTCGTCGGCGTCGTAATGATCGGCGTGGATGCGGGCGCCTTCTGGTCGCAGATGCAAAACGGTGTCGACGTCTGGAACGACGTGGCCAACGGTGTCGTCAAGAGCGTGGTGTTCGGCATCACGGTCACGCTGGTCGCGCTTTACGAAGGCTGGCAGGCCAAGCCCACGCCGGAAGGCGTGGCGCGGGCCACCACGCGCACGGTGGTCGTGGGTTCCCTGGCGGTACTTGGGCTGGACTTCCTGCTCACCGCCTTGATGTTTGGAAATTGAAACGGATTGATCATGTCACGCGAAAAAACCGACTTCTGGGTAGGCCTGTTTGTACTGCTGGGCGCGGTCGCTCTGGCGTTCCTGGCGTTGCGAGCCGGCAACCTGAGCACCTTTTCCTTCGCCCCCACCTATACGCTTTCGGCCAATTTCGATAACGTAGGCGGCCTGAAACCGCGCGCGGCCGTCAAAAGCGCCGGCGTTGTGGTGGGCCGCGTGTCCAGCATCACCTTCGACGACAAGACCTTCCAGGCGGTCGTGTCGGTGAATCTGGAAAAGGAATACCAATTCCCGAAGGATTCCTCGGCCTCGATCCTGACGTCCGGCTTGCTGGGCGAGCAGTACCTGGGTCTGACGGCCGGCAGCGAAGAAGAGAACTTTACCGACGGCGGAAAAATCCGCTATACACAGAGCGCGGTTGTGCTGGAGCAGCTGATCAGCCAGTTCCTGTACGGCTCCGCTGAAAAGCAGGGCGCTTCGTCGTCCGAGCCCGCCGCGAAAGCGCCAAATTAAAGACGATGCGAAAGACGCTGTAACGGCGTCGCGCCTCGACATCGCAATAACATAAGAATCGTTGATAGGGTCTCCTGATCATGAACAAGAACGCATTTTCCCGAATTGCCACCATCGCGGCGGCGGGTGTCCTGATGGCCGGCTGCGCCGCGCCGCAGAACCCGGACCCGCGCGATCCGTGGGAAGGCTTCAACCGGGGCGTGTACAAGTTCAATGACACGGTGGACCGCGCGGTATTCAAGCCGGTCGCCCAGGCGTATACCTATGTCACGCCGCAGCCCGTGCGCAGCTGCGTGCACAACATCTTCAGCAACATGACGGACCTGTGGTCCGGCACGAACAGCTTCCTGCAAGGCCGTGGCCACGACTTCGTGAACACGCTGGGCCGCTTCCTGTTCAACACCACGATGGGCGTGGGCGGCTGCTTTGACGTTGCCTCGGCCAACGGCGCACGCAAGATCCCGAACGACTTCGGCACGACGCTGGGCGTGTGGGGCTTTGGCCAGGGCCCGTACCTGGTGCTGCCGATCTTCGGTTCGTCGACCGTGCGTGACGGCGTGGGCCTGGCCGGCGACTTTGCCGGCACCACCTACGGCTACATGGGCATCGATTCCATCGACAACGTGCGCCTGCGCAATTCCCTGTGGGGCCTGCGCCTGGTTGACACGCGCGCCAGCCTCTTGAACGCCACCGACACGATCGACCGCGTGGCCCTGGACCCGTACAGCTTCATCCGCGACGCCTACCTGCAACGCCGCAACGCCATGGTGATGGGCCACCGCGTTGACGACGAAGGTTCGCTGCCCAACTACGAAGACGACGAGGGCGATGCCCCTGCCGCCGGCAAGGCTGCCCCGGCACCCGTGCCCGCCACCAAGTAAGCTTTAGGCTTGCGTTCATCGGTACCGTAAGGAGTTTTGATGCGATTTGCTTTTCTTTCCCTGATGCAACGGTTGGCCTTCGCGGGCCTTCTGGGCCTTGCCGTGGCTGGCGCTGCGCAGGCCAAGCCTGATCCCAACGGCGCGCCGGACCAGTTCGTCCTGGCCACCGCCAACGAAGCGCTGGATGTCCTGAAGGCTGACGGCGCGGTCAAGGCCGGCAACACGACCCGGATCAACGAAGTGGTCAACCAGCACATCCTGCCCTACGTGAACTTCCAGAAGACCACGCGTCTGGCCGCCGGCCGCTTCTGGCGCCAGGCAACCGACCAGCAAAAGAAAGCGCTGGCCGAGGCCTTCCGTGGCACGTTGGTGCGCACCTACAGCGGCGCGCTGACCCGCGTCACGCCCAGCACGTCGGTCAAGGCGCTGCCGTTCCGTGGCGACCCCAAGGCCGACGACGTGGTCGTGCGCACGCTGATCAGCCAGTCGAACGGCCAGCCTACCGGCGTGGACTACCGTCTGGAAAAGACGCCGCAAGGCTGGAAGATCTACGACATGAACGTCGAAGGCATCTGGCTGATCGAAAACTACCGCAACCAGTTTGCGCAGCAGATCAACCAGAACGGCATCGACGGCCTGATCCAGGCCTTGAACCAGCGCAACCAGTAATTTCGGGTTCCGGCTGTCTTCGGCCCGGCGCGCCCTTGTGGCCCGCCGGGCCGATTATTTCGGGGACGGATAAAACCGCCATCCCCCCAGGCCCTCCGGGGCCATAGGCGCTTGCCGTCACGGCGCGCTTATATAATGATCAATTCG
Source organism: Achromobacter sp. RT286_PF (assembly GCF_059760425.1). NCBI lineage: Bacteria > Pseudomonadati > Pseudomonadota > Betaproteobacteria > Burkholderiales > Alcaligenaceae > Achromobacter > Achromobacter sp. RT286_PF. Next base: position 40,216 of record NZ_JCBAMR010000015.1, on the reverse strand, counting down.
CTCTTTTCGGGCCCCCCCCGCCGTTATGTCAGCCGTCAGTCTAGAAAACGTCTCCAAGATCTACTCGCCGCGTGTGCGCGGCTGGCAGAAGCTGCTTGGGCGCAAGCCCGCCCCCGGCTTTCAAGCGCTGGACAATGTCAGCCTGAATATCGAGCATGGCGAGTTCTTCGGCCTGCTCGGGCCGAACGGCGCGGGCAAGACCTCGTTGATTTCCATTCTTGCCGGCCTGGCGCATGCCACGTCGGGGCGCGCCAGCGTCTGTGGATACGACGTCGTTGCCGACTACAAGTCGGCGCGGCGGTCGCTGGGCGTGGTGCCGCAAGAGCTGGTCTACGACCCCTTCTTCACAGTGCGTGAAACATTGCGCATTCAGTCCGGCTACTTCGGCCTGCGCAACAACGACGACTGGATCGACGAAATCCTGTTCAACCTGGGCCTGTCCGACAAGGCCGACAACAACATGCGCGCGCTGTCGGGCGGCATGAAGCGCCGCGTGCTGGTGGCGCAGGCGCTGGTGCACAGGCCGCCCGTCATCGTGCTGGACGAGCCCACCGCCGGCGTTGATGTCGACCTGCGCCGCACGCTGTGGGAATTCATCTCGCGCCTGAACAAGGCCGGCCACACCATCATGCTGACCACGCATTACCTGGAAGAAGCGGAAGCCCTGTGCGGCCGCATCGCCATGCTCAAGCGCGGCCGCATCGTGGCGCTGGACACGACGCAAGCGCTGATGGCGCGCGTGGGCGGCGTCGACCTGGAAGACGCGTTCGTGCGCATCATGCACCAGGGCGATGAACCCGCCGCGCCCGCCCTGCAACCCGAAGAGATCTCGTCATGACGCAGCCCAACGCGACCGCCGGCCAACCGCTGGTGCAGCCCCGCCTGGATGCGGGCTCCGGCTTTCCGACCCTGCTGCGCAAGGAATTGCTGCGCTTCTGGAAGGTGGGTTTCCAGACCATTGCCGCGCCCGTGATCACGGCGCTGCTGTACCTGCTGGTCTTCGCGCACGTGCTGGAAGGGCGCCTGATGGTGTATGGCACCGTGCCGTACACCGCGTTCCTGATCCCCGGCCTGATGATGATGAGCATGCTGCAGAACGCGTTCGCCAACCCGTCCTCGTCGCTGATTCAAAGCCGCATCACGGGCAACCTGGTGTTCATGCTGCTGCCGCCGCTGTCGCACCGTGACATCTTTGGCGCGTTCGTGCTGGCGGCCGTGGTGCGCGGCCTGAGCGTGGGCGTATGCGTGTGGTTCGTCGCGCTGTGCTTTGTGTCGCTGGTGCCGGCCAACCCGCTGTGGCTGCTGGTCTTCGCGGTGCTGTCCTGCGGCATCATGGCCGTGCTGGGCGTGGTCGCGGGCCTGTGGTCTGAAAAATTCGACCAGCTGGCGGCCTTCCAGAACTTTCTGATCATGCCCGCGACGTTCCTGTCCGGCGTGTTCTATTCGATCCACACCTTGCCGCCCTTCTGGCAGGCCGTGTCCCACTGGAACCCCATCTTCTACGCCATCGACGGCTTCCGCTACGGATTCTTCTCGGTGTCGGACGTCTCGCCCTGGCGCAGCCTGGCGGTGGTGACGGGGGTATTCCTGGCGCTCTCGCTTTACGCGCTGCGGCTTCTGGCCAGCGGCTACAAACTCAGGAACTGACGTCCATGCTTCCCACTCCCGCGCAAGTCCGCCAATACATCGCGGACGGCCTGTCCTGTGAACATCTTGACGTGCAAGGCGACGGCTCGCATTTCGACGCCGTCATCGTCAGCGCCGCCTTTGAAGGCAAACGCCTGATCCAGCGCCATCAAATGGTTTATGCCGCGCTGGGCGACCGCATGAAGGCCGAGATCCACGCACTGTCGATGCGCACGCTGACACCTGACGAATACCAGCAAGCAGGCAAGTAATGGATAAATTGCGCATTACCGGCGGCTCGCCGCTACACGGCGAAGTCTCGATATCCGGCGCCAAGAATTCCGCGCTGCCGATCCTGTGCGCCGGCCTGCTGACGGCCGACGCGCTGACGCTGACCAACGTGCCGCACCTGAACGACACCGCGACGATGCTGCGCCTGCTGGCGCGCATGGGCGTGCAGGCCGAACGCGGGGCCGACGGCGTCGTCACCTTGCAGGCCAACCGCGTCGACAACCTGGAAGCGCCCTACGAACTGGTCAAGACGATGCGCGCATCGATCCTGGTGCTGGGTCCGCTGCTGGCACGCTTTGGCGAGGCGCGCGTCAGCCTGCCCGGCGGCTGCACCATCGGCCAGCGCCCCGTCGACCAGCACATCAAGGGCCTGGCCGCGCTGGGCGCGCAGATCAGCATCGAACACGGCTTTGTCGTGGCGCGCGCCAAGCGCCTGAAGGGCGCCTCGGTGCGCACCGACATGGTCACCGTCACCGGCACCGAAAATTTGCTGATGGCCGCCGTGCTGGCCGACGGCCAGACCGTGCTTGAAAACGCCGCCTGCGAACCGGAAATCGTGGATTTGGCCGAGCTGCTCATCAAGATGGGTGCGCGCATCCAGGGGCACGGCACCGGTCGCATCGTGATCGACGGCGTTGAACGCCTGCATGGCGCCGAACACCGCGTCATTTCCGACCGCATCGAAGCCGGCACCTTCCTGTGTGCCGTGGGCGCGGCCGGTGGCGACATCCTGCTGAAGAACACCGACCCCGCCATTCTGGGCGCCACGCTGGACAAGCTGACCGAAGCCGGCCTGACGATCGAAACCGGCCCCGACTGGATACGCGGCGCCATGTCCGCGCGCCCCAAGTCCGTGGGCTTTCGCACGCACGAATACCCGGGCTTCGCCACCGACATGCAGGCCCAGCTCATGGCGCTGAACGCCGTGGCGGACGGCACCTCGGTCATCGTCGAAACGATCTTCGAAAACCGCTACATGCACGTGCAGGAACTGCGCCGCATGGGCGCCGACATCGACATCGACGGCCACACCGCCGTGGTGCGCGGCGTGAAGCGCCTGTCGGGCGCCACCGTCATGGCCACCGACCTGCGCGCGTCCGCCAGCCTGGTCATCGCCGGCCTGGCGGCCGACGGCGATACGCTGGTCGACCGCATCTATCACCTGGATCGCGGCTACGACCAGATGGAAGTGAAACTGCGCGCCCTGGGCGCGAATATCCAACGCGTGACCGGCAAGGAACAGGCATGAAAGGTAATAGCCCCCAGGCTGCGCCTTCGGCTTGCTGCCCCCCGAGTGGGTCCGTTCATTTTGAGGCTGCCCGGCAATGAACAATGCCACGATGAAGCCCCTGACCCTGGCGCTGTCCAAGGGCCGGATTTTTGAAGAAACCATGCCGTTGCTGGCCGAAGCCGGCATCGAAGTCACGGAAAGCCCGGAAAGCTCGCGCAAGCTGATCCTGCCCACCAGCGACCCCGGCCTGCGCCTGATCATCGTGCGCGCCTCGGACGTGCCCACCTACGTGCAATACGGCGCGGCGGACCTGGGCATCGCGGGCAAGGACGTGCTGATCGAGCACGCCAAGGAACAGCCCGGCGGCCTGTACCAGCCCATCGACCTGAACATCGCCAAGTGCCGCCTGGCCGTGGCCGTGCGCAACGGCTTTGACTACGAAGGCGCGGTGCACCAGGGCGCGCGTCTGCGCGTCGCCACCAAATACGTGCACTCAGCCCGTGAACACTTCGCGGCCAAGGGTGTGTACGTGGACATCATCAAGCTGTATGGTTCGATGGAATTGGCGCCGCTGGTCGGCCTGGCCGACTGCATCGTGGACCTGGTGTCCACCGGTGGCACGCTGCGCGCCAACGACCTGGTCGCGGTCGAAGACGTCATGCCGATTTCATCGCGCCTGATCGTCAACCAGGCCGCGCTCAAGACTCGCGGCGCCCGCCTGCAACCCTTGCTGGACGCCTTCGAAAGAGCCGCCTCCCGCAACGCCTGACCCCCGCCCGCCGCGATAACGCGGCGGCCGCTTTCCGCTTTGCTGCATGACGCCATGGCCCTGATCAATCGTCTTGATTCCCGCGATCCCGGATTCAAATCCGCCCTGTCCAAGCTGCTGGCTTTCGAGGCCACCGAGGACGAGTCCATCGACCGTGCCGCCGCCGGCATCCTGGCTGACGTGCGCGCGCGCGGCGATGCCGCGCTGGTGGAATACACCCAGCGCTTTGACCGCATGCCCGGCGCATCCGCCGACACGCTTGAAATCCCCAAGGCCGACTGGCACGCCGCGCTGGCCACGCTGCCCACGGCGCAGCGCAACGCGCTGGAAGCCGCCGCCGACCGCGTGCGCGCCTACCACGAGCGCCAACGCGCTGAAACCTGGACCTACACCGAAGCCGACGGCACGCTGCTGGGCCAGCAGGTCACGCCGCTGGACCGCGTGGGCCTGTACGTGCCGGGCGGCAAGGCCGCCTATCCGTCGTCGGTGCTGATGAACGCCATTCCCGCCAAGGTGGCGGGCGTGCAGGAACTGATCATGGTCACGCCCACGCCCGACGGCGTGCGCAACCCCATCGTGCTGGCCGCGGCCGCCATTGGCGGCGTGGACCGCGTGTTCGCCATCGGCGGCGCGCAAGCCGTGGGCGCGCTGGCTTACGGCACCGACACCGTGCCCGCCGTGGACAAGATCGTCGGGCCCGGCAACGCCTATGTGGCCGCCGCCAAGCGCCGCGTGTTCGGCGTGGTGGGCATCGACATGATCGCCGGCCCCAGCGAAATCCTGGTCATCTGCGACGGCAAGACGCCGGCCGACTGGATCGCCATGGATTTGTTCTCGCAAGCCGAGCACGACGAACTGGCGCAGTCCATCCTGCTGTGCCCGGACGCCGCGTTCATCGAAGAAGTGGAAGCCGCCATCGCGCGCCTGTTGCCCACGATGCCGCGCGCCGACATTCTGCGCGTCAGCCTGGCCAATCGCGGTGCGCTCATCCAGGTCCAGAGCCTGGAAGAAGCCTGCCAGATCGCCAACGACATCGCGCCCGAACACCTGGAAATTTCCACCGAGCAGCCCGAAATCTGGACCGCCAAGATCCGCCATGCCGGCGCCATCTTCATGGGCCGTTTCAGCTCGGAAGCGCTGGGTGACTACTGCGCGGGCCCCAACCACGTGCTGCCCACGTCCCGCACCGCGCGCTTTTCGTCGCCGCTGGGCGTGTACGACTTCCAAAAGCGTTCCAGCCTGATCCAGGTGTCGCACCAGGGCGCGCAAACGCTGGGCCGCATCGCCGCCGAACTGGCGCTGGGCGAGGGCCTGCAAGCGCACGCCGCCAGCGCCCAGTACCGGGTCGACAAACCATGAGCGCGGCCCCGGCGGCAGGCGTCGCTGGCCGCATCGAAGGCACCGTGCGCGCGGATATCCGCGCGCTGGCCGCCTACCCGGTCGCCAACGCGGATGGCTGCATCAAGCTGGACGCGATGGAATGCCCGTATGAATTGCCCGACGTGGTGCGCGACGACATCGCCCGCGCCGTGCGCGACACACCGCTGAACCGCTATCCCGCCGCTGACCTCTCTGCCTTGCAGCAGGCGGTGAAAGCCGGCTTCGGCGTGCCCGACGCGGCCGACGTGCTGTTCGGCAACGGCTCGGACGAGCTGATCCACATCGTCGTCCAGGCCTGCTGCAACCCGGGCGACGTGGTGTTGTCGCCGTGGCCGTCGTTCGTTTATTTCGACATGGCGGCGCGCTTTGACCACGCCCGCTTTGTCGGCGTGCCGCTGACCGACGACCTGACCCTGGATCTGCCGGCGATGCTGGCCGCCATCCGCGAACACCAACCCAAGGTGGTGTTCCTGGCCGTGCCCAACAACCCCACCGGCGGCCTTTTGTCCGACGAAGACGTGCAGGCCATCATCGCCGCCGCCCCCGGCCTGGTGGTGCTGGACGAGGCGTACCAGCCTTTTGCCGACCGCACCTGGATGCCGCGCGTGCTGGACGCGCCCAACGTGGTCGTCATGCGCACGGTGTCCAAGATCGGCCTGGCGGGCCTGCGTTTCGGCTACCTGGCGGGTCACCCCGACTGGATCGCCGAGCTGAACAAACTGCGCCCGCCCTACAACCTGGACGTGCTGACGCAAGCCACGCTGATGGCGGTGTTGCGCCACAAGCCCGTGCTGGACGAACAGGCCGCGCGCCTGCGCGCCGACCGCGAACCGCTAGCCACCGCGCTGGCCGCCTTGCCGGGCGTCAGGGTATTCCCTTCCGCTGGCAACTTCGTGCTCGCCCGCTTTTCCGGCAAGCTGGACGGCAACGCCGTGCATCTTGCGCTGAAAACGCGCAAAATATTGATTCGCAACTTTTCCAACGCCCATCCGCTCCTGGCAAACTGCCTGCGCATTTCGGTGGGCGCCCCGGCCGAGAACGCCGCCTTGCTGGCTGCCCTGCAAGAGATTTTGAGTGCTTAACATGCGTACCGCAGAGATCACCCGCAACACCAACGAAACCCGCATCCGCGTGGCCATCAACATCGACGGCACCGGCAAGCAGACGATCGACACGGGCGTGCCATTCCTGGACCACATGCTGGACCAGATCGCGCGCCACGGTCTGATCGACCTGGACATCAAGGCCGAGGGCGACCTGCACATCGACGCGCACCACACGGTGGAAGACGTCGGCATCACGCTGGGCATGGCGATTGCCAAGGCGGTCGGCACCAAGGCGGGCCTGCGCCGCTACGGCCACGCGTACGTGCCGCTGGACGAAGCGCTGTCGCGCGTCGTGGTGGACTTTTCGGGCCGCCCCGGCCTGGAATATCACATCCCCTTCACGCGCGCCCACATCGGCAATTTCGATGTAGACCTGACGCGTGAGTTCTTCCAGGGTTTGGTCAACCACGCGCTGATCACGCTGCACATCGACAACCTGCGCGGCTTCAACGCCCACCATCAGGCCGAAACCGTGTTCAAGGCCTGTGGCCGCGCACTGCGCATGGCCATGGAAGTCGACCCGCGCATGGGCGACGTGGTGCCGTCCACCAAGGGCGTGCTGTAACGTTCGCCAACCCCCACCGCAGCAGGCAAAAGAAGTGACCACTATCGCCATCGTCGATTACGGAATGGGTAATTTCCATTCCGTCGCACGCGCCCTGAAGTTCGCCGCCCCCGACGCGGACGTCCGCATCTGCAACCAGCCCAAAGACATCGACGCGGCCGACCGCGTGGTGTTTCCCGGGCAGGGCGCGATGGCGGACTGCATGCGGACCCTGAATGAATCCGGCCTGCGCGAAGCCGTTGTGCGCGCCGCCCGCAACAAGCCCCTGTTGGGCGTGTGCGTGGGCGAGCAGATGCTGTTTGATTCCAGCGAAGAAGGCGGCACCTCGTGCCTGGGCTTGTTCCCCGGCCTGGTGCGCCGCTTTTCCGGCCCCCGTTTTGCCGACCTGATCCCCGCCGATGACGAAGCCTGCCTGGCCGATACCGGCGACGCGGGCCTGGCCGACACCCGCCCCGAGCGCCTGAAAGTGCCGCACATGGGATGGAACAAAGTCCGCCAGACGCGCTCTCATCCCATCTGGGACGGCATTCCGGACGACACGCACTTCTATTTCGTCCATAGTTATTACGCCGATCCGGACGATTCCGGCCTGACAGTTGGTGAAACCGATTACGGCGTCGCCTTTACCTGCGCAGTGGCGGCGGCTAACATTTTCGCGGTGCAGTTCCACCCCGAAAAGAGCGCCGAGCACGGTTTGCGCCTGTATCGCAATTTTGTAGACTGGCAGCCGTAGGCCTAGAGCCGACAGCGCCAGCCCATTCAACCCCTCTTTCTTTTTTGCTGCCCACCATGCTGCTGATCCCCGCCATCGATCTCAAAGACGGGCGCTGCGTGCGCCTGCGCCAGGGTGACCTGGACGATGCAACGGTGTTCTCCGAAGACCCCGCCGCCATGGCCACCCGTTGGCTTGACCAAGGCGCGCGCCGCCTGCATCTGGTCGACCTGAACGGCGCCGTTGCCGGAAAGCCGAAGAACGAAGCGCCCATCAAGGCCATTCTGGAAGCCGTCGGCGACGACATCCCCGTCCAGATCGGCGGCGGCATTCGCGACCTCGACACCATCGAACGCTACCTTGATGCCGGCATCTCCTACGTGATCATCGGCACCGCCGCGGTCAAGAACCCGGGCTTCCTGCAAGACGCCTGCGGTGCTTTCCCCGGCCAGATCATCGTTGGCCTGGACGCCCGCGACGGCAAGATCGCCACCGACGGCTGGAGCAAGCTGACCCGCCACGACGTGCTGGACCTGGCCAAGAAGTTCGAAGATTACGGCTGCGAAGCCATCATCTACACCGACATCGGCCGTGACGGCATGCTGTCGGGCGTCAACGTCGAAGCCACGGTGCGCCTGGCCCAACACGTGCGCATCCCCGTTTACGCCTCGGGCGGCATCGCCGGCATCCAGGACATCGAAGCCCTGTGCGCCGTCGAGGAAGAGGGCGTCGAAGGCGCCATCCTGGGCCGCAGCATCTACGAAGGCACGCTGGATTTCCAAGCCGCGCAGGCGCGCGCCGACGAATTGGCAAAATGACCCTCTCTCGCAGCAGCACCGAGGCCGGCGCGTCCGTAGCAAGCGCGCTGACCCGCCGCATCATCCCCTGCCTTGACGTCACCGCCGGCCGCGTCGTCAAAGGCGTGAACTTCGTCAACCTGCTGGACGCGGGTGACCCCGTCGAGATCGCCCGCCGCTACAACGAGCAGGGCGCGGACGAACTGACGTTCCTGGACATCACCGCCACCAGCGACGGCCGCGACCTGATCCTGCCCATCATCGAGCAGGTGGCCTCGCAGGTTTTCATCCCGCTGACCGTGGGCGGCGGCGTGCGCCAGGTGTCCGACATCCAGCGCCTGCTGAACGCCGGCGCCGACAAGATCAGCATCAACAGCGCGGCCGTGGCCAATCCGGAACTGGTGCGCGCCGCATCCGACTACCACGGCTCGCAATGCGTGGTGGTGGCCATTGACGCGCGGCGCGTGTCGGCCGATGGCGAACCCGCGCGCTGGGAAGTCTTCACCCATGGCGGCCGCAAGGCCACCGGGCTGGACGCCGTGGCCTGGGCACGCCGCATGGCCGCCTACGGCGCGGGCGAAATCCTCTTGACCAGCATGGACCGCGACGGCACCAAGTCCGGTTTTGACCTGGAACTGACCCGCGCCGTATCCGACGCCGTGCCGGTGCCCGTCATCGCCTCCGGCGGCGTGGGCAACCTGCAACATCTGGCCGATGGCGTCACCACCGGCCGCGCCAGCGCCGTGCTGGCCGCCAGCATCTTCCACTTTGGCCAGCACACCGTTGGCGAGTGCAAGCGCTTCATGGCCGAACAAGGCATTTCCGTACGGTTGGATTAATGATGAGCACTGAACCCGCCTGGATGGCCGACGTCGTCTTTGACGAAAACGGCCTGATCCCCGCCATCGCCCAAGATGCCGAGAACGGCCAGATCATGATGGTCGCCTGGATGAACCGCGAATCGCTGGCCGAAACGGCAGCCACCGGCCGCGCCGTGTACTGGTCGCGTTCGCGTCAGCGCCTGTGGCGCAAGGGCGAAGAGTCGGGCCACGTGCAGGAAGTGCACGAATTGCGCCTGGATTGCGACGGCGATGTGATCTTGCTGAAAGTGCACCAGGAAGGCGGTATCGCCTGCCACACCGGGCGCGCCAGCTGTTTTTTCCGCCGCCTGGAAGGGCCGACGGACCAGGCATCCTGGGTCACGGTTGACCCGGTGCTGAAAGACCCCGAACTGATCTACAAATGACCGATCAAACGCTAAGCGCCGCCGATATCCTGGCGCGCATCGCCGACACGCTGGAAACCCGCCGTCCTGAAAACGGCGGCGACCCGGCCGCGTCCTATTCCGCCAAGCTGCTGGCCAAGGGCCCGGATTCCTTCCTGAAGAAAATCGGTGAAGAAGCCACGGAACTGGTCATGGCCGCGAAAGACGGCGTGCCGGACCGCATCGTCAGTGAAACGGCCGACCTGTGGTTTCACTGCCTGGTTGCGCTGACGCACTTCAAGCTGCGGCCGGAAGACGTGCTGGCCGAATTGGCCCGCCGCGAAGGCCTGTCGGGCCTGGCGGAAAAAGCCAGCCGCCCCAAAGACTGACCCCGGAGCCCGGAAAATGAGCGACAACTGTCTTTTTTGCAAGATCGCCGCTGGCGACATCCCGTCCAAGAAGGTCTTTGAAGACGAGGACTTTGTTGCATTTCACGATATCAATCCGGCAGCACCGGTACATTTGCTGCTGATCCCTCGACGTCATGTCACATCCATGCAGGATATTACGGCCGAGGACGCAGGTTGGTTGGGTAGAATGATGTCGTTGGCGCCGCGGCTAGCAGCCGAAAACGGTTGCCGTCCGGGCCCTGATGGCGGATTTCGCATCATGATCAACTCTGGCGTCGAAGGCGGCCAGGAAGTCCCGCATTTGCATTTCCACATCATCGGCGGCTCGCGACCCTGGAAAGGACGCGTGGCCCCCACCGCGTAATTCGGAGAAACATCATGGGTAGTTTCAGCATTTGGCATTGGTTGGTCGTTCTGGTTATCGTGGCGCTGATTTTCGGCACCAAGAAACTGCGCAACATCGGCTCGGATCTGGGCGGTGCGGTGAAGGGTTTCAAGGAAGGCATGAAGGACGCCAACGGCGACAAGCCCGCCGACCCGATCGCGCAACAGCGCGTGTCCGGTGAAACCATCGACGTGCAAGCCAAGGAAAAGACCAACTCCTGAGCCCCGGCTCGTCTCCCGGGCCCGCCCCGAACGGGGCCGGCCCTTATTGCTTCAATTCCCGAGCGGCCGTCGAATGTTTGATGTCAGCCTCACTGAACTGATGGTGATCGGCGTCGTCGCCTTGATCGTCATTGGCCCCGAACGCCTGCCCAAGGTTGCCCGCACCGTCGGTCACCTGCTGGGGCGCGCGCAGCGTTACGTCAACGACGTGAAGTCCGATATCCAGCGCGAAATCGAAATCGACGAGCTGCGCAAATTTAAAAGCGAAATGGAAGATGCCGCGCAGGGCGTGCAGCAGTCGCTGAACGAAACCCACGCGTCATTGCAAGAACCGGTGCAGCAGTTCCGTGCCGAATTGGACGAAGTGGCCCGCGAGGCCAATGGCAAGGTCGCGCCGGTGATCGTGGGCGATGCGCCCGCCACGGCGGCCCCGCTCGCAGCCCCACTAGCAACCGCCACCGAGCCCGCCCGCACCATCGCGCCGCCCAGCCAGAACCACAGCCTGGACCTGGACCTGCCGCCGGCGTCCAACACCGGCACGGCGCCTGCCGCCCCCGCCTCACAACAACCCGCCCCGGCGCCCCGCGCGCCCACGGCTGACGACGCCGCGCCCGCCGCCAAGCCCGTCCCGCCCTCCGGAACACCGACGTGACCCAGGACGCCTCCCAAGAAGAAGGCCAGCAAGAGACCTTCATCTCTCACCTGGTCGAATTGCGAACCCGCCTGTTGCGCGCCGTGGGCGCCGTCGTGGCCGTGTTCATCGTGCTGTTCATCTACCCCGGCGCATCGGCCATCTATGACGTGCTGGCCGCGCCGATGCTGGCCTCGCTGCCCGAAGGCACGCGCATGATCGCCACGGGCGTCATCACGCCGTTCATGGTGCCCGTCAAGGTCACCATGATGGCCGCCTTCATCGTGGCGCTGCCCGTGGTGCTGTACCAGGCGTGGGCCTTCGTGGCACCCGGTCTGTACCGCCACGAAAAGCGCCTGGCGCTGCCGCTGATCGTCTCCAGCACGTTCCTGTTCATCGCGGGCATGGCGTTCTGCTACTTCGTCGTGTTCCGCACGGTGTTCCATTTCATCGCCACGTTCGCGCCGCAGTCCATCACCCCGGCGCCGGACATCGAAGCCTACCTGAGCTTCGTCATGACGATGTTCATGGCGTTCGGCATCACGTTCGAAGTGCCCGTGGCCGTGGTGTTGCTGGTGAAGATGGGCATCGTTGAACTGTCCAAGCTGCGGTCCGCGCGCGGTTACGTGGTGGTCGGCGCCTTCATCATCGCGGCGGTGGTCACGCCGCCGGACGTGGTCAGCCAGTTCATGCTGGCCGTGCCGCTTTGCCTGCTTTACGAAGTGGGGCTGATCTGCGCCCGCATGGTGCAGCCCAAGCCGGGCGCCGCCGACGACGCCGTGTCCGATTCGCTGACCGAACGGCACTGACACCGGCCGGCATGGCATCGTCTGAAAGGGTCGCTTCGGCGGCCCTTTGCATTTTTGCTTCGTATATCGCACAAAGGGTCCGGTATAGGACTGTTTCACCCTTGTGGGCCGCCGCTCGCGACTCTACATTGCAGGCATGTCGCCTGCTCAAAGGCTACGCGCCCTGATGCGGTGGCGTGGCATCCATAGTCAAAACCAGTTGGCGCGCCTTTCCGGCGTGCCGCAGTCCTGTATCCATCGGATCCTTACGCGTGGGGAACATTACTCGCCGTCGCGCACCACGCTGCTGCGTCTGGCCAAAGCGCTGGACACCAGCGTGCCGTGGCTGACCGACGGCGTGTTGGGTCCCACGGAATCGGGCGCCAGCGGCATGCCGCCGGGGTACGGCTCGCAGCCGCCCGTGATGCCGAAGTCGTGCAAGCCCGTGGTCGACGGCTACTGCGCTGAAATCGGCGCCATCCTGCAACACCAGCCCGACACCACAAAGCGGGCCGTGCTGTCGGTGGTTCGACTATTGGCCCAAAAGTCGCGCAATGACTAGCCCCGCATCGGGCACGGTGGCCGGTGCTTGTGCTGCTGGCGGTGGCTCCCGCGGTCGCAACCGCAAGCCCCTTCGCGATTGCTATCGCGGCTTGCCCGGCCGGGTGCCGACAACCACGGCCACCTCGACGGGCTTGCCCGCGCTCAACACGCCCAGCGTGGCGCGCTGGCCGGGCGGCAGCTGCGCAATCTCCGACAACAACTGCGACGTGTCCGCCATGCGCTTGCCATTGACCGATTGCACGATATCGCCCACGCGCAAGCCACCGCGCGCGGCCGGTCCATCGCGCATCACGCCGGCAATGATGACGCCGCGCGTGTCACCCTTGAGCTCAAACGCGCGCGCCAGCTCCGGCGTCACGTCCTGCGGTTCCACGCCCAGCCAACCTCGCTTGACCGAGCCCGTCTTGACGATGTCGTCCATGACCTTGCGCGCAATCTCCACCGGCGTGGCAAAGCCGATGCCCATCGACCCACCCGATTCCGAATAGATCGCCGTGTTGATCCCCACCAGATTGCCCTGCGCGTCCACCAGCGCACCGCCCGAATTGCCGGGGTTGATGGCGGCATCGGTCTGGATGAAGTTTTCGTACGTGTTCAGTCCCAGCCCGTTGCGCCCTAACGCCGACACGATGCCTTGCGTGGTGGTCTGGCCCACGCCAAACGGGTTGCCTATCGCCAGCACCACATCGCCCACGCGCAAGCCTCGATCAGCGGCCAGCGTGGCCACCGGCAAAGTGCGCAACGAACTCAGCTTCAGCACCGCCAGGTCCGTGTCCGGGTCTGCGCCCACCACTTTTGCCGCATCGCGCCGGCCGTCGGCCAGCGCCACCTCGATCGCGTCGGCCGCCTGCACGACGTGATAATTCGTCAGCACATGGCCGTCCTGGCTGACGATAACGCCCGACCCCAGGCTGGTCGTGGCCTGCCGCCGACTCATGCCGGGCACTTGCCCGAACAGCTGGCGCAGCACGGGATCATCGGGCAGCGGCACCAACGGCACATTGACGTGCTTGGTCGTGTACACGTTCACCACGGACGGTGCCGCGCGCGCCACGCCATCGGCGTACGACACCGGCCCCACGCCCGTGCCGGCCGGCGGCCGGGCGGACGCCGCGGCGGCGGGCGTGGCCGCGCCTGGGCCGGCAAGGCGCAGCAGGTCCGGCCGCAGGGTCGTGACCACGAATAGAATAGCCAGGCAGACCGTGACGGCCTGAGCAAATATCAGCCAATATCGGCGCATGATTCTGATAGGACAAGCAATGAAAAAAGTGGACTCCCACGTGCTGGCCAGCTGGCTGGACGACACCCTGCAAGCCGCGCGCTTCAAGGACTACTGTCCGAACGGTTTGCAGGTGGAGGGCCGATCCGAAGTCGGACACATTATCACCGGTGTCACCGCCAGCGAAGCGTTACTGCGCGCGGCGGTTGAACGGGGCGCTGACGCGGTGCTCGTGCATCACGGCTGGATGTGGCGCAACGAAGACCGGCGCATTATCGGCACGCGCCGCACGCGCATGGCGCTGGCGCTGAAGAACGACCTGAACCTGTACGCCTACCATTTGCCGCTGGACGCGCACCCCACGCTGGGCAACAACGCACAGCTGGCCCGCGTGCTGGGCCTGGCGCCCGCGCGCCGCGACGATGGGTCGCCGCGCACCTGCGGGCAAGACAATCTGGTCTGGTTGGGCGAGGCCGCCGGCGTGCAAACGCTGGGGCAGTTGGGCGAACGCGTGGCTGAACGTCTGGGCAGGCAACCGCTGGTCGTGGGCGACCCCGCTCAGCCCTTGTCCACCGTGGCCTGGTGCACGGGCGGCGCGCAAGGCATGCTGGCAGACGCGGTGGATGCCGGCGCCACCGCCTACATTACCGGCGAAGTATCCGAGTCCACCGTGCACTTGGCGCGCGAGACCGGCGTGGGCTTCATTGCCGCGGGTCACCACGCCACCGAACGATACGGCGCACAGGCGCTGGGTCAGGCAGTGGCCGAGCACTTCGGCATCAAGGTCGAATTCATCGACCTCGATAACCCGGCATAAAGCCAACCTGACATAAAGCGGTGACGCCCGCTGCGGATCATTACCCGGCGGGCAGCAAGCCCGTGGCCCATGTGGCGCATCGGCCACACGGCCTGGTGCCGTGTCTTATTTCTTGAGCAGGTCGCGAATTTCGCGAAGCAGCGCCACGTCTTCGGGCGTTGCGGCCGGCGCGGCCGGTGCTTCCTCGGCCTTGGTGCGGGCCTTGTAGATGGCCTTGACCATCCAGAAAATCACAAACGCCAACAACACGAAGTTGATGAGGATCGTCACGAAGTTGCCCCACGCAAACACGGTGGCGCCCGCCTTGGTCAGGTCGGCATACGTCATCGGGCCGTTGTAGCCGGCAGGCATCGACAGCACAAAGAATTTGTTCGAAAAATCGACCGCGCCACCCAGTATGAAATTCACCAGGGGCATGATGATGTCTTTCACCATGGAATCGACGATCCTGCCGAAC
Organism: Achromobacter sp. RT286_PF; assembly: GCF_059760425.1. Lineage (NCBI taxonomy): Bacteria > Pseudomonadati > Pseudomonadota > Betaproteobacteria > Burkholderiales > Alcaligenaceae > Achromobacter > Achromobacter sp. RT286_PF. The sequence continues at coordinate 25,043 of NZ_JCBAMR010000015.1, read as the reverse complement.
GCCGCGCCGATGATCACACCAACCGCCAGGTCAACGGCGTTGCCTTTTACAGCGAAATCTCGGAATTCTTTGATGAAACCAGTCTTTTTGCTCATAAAAGCACTCCCTTCGTGATACGCCCTTCAGTGGGCTGGCGCTATAATACGCGGTTGCTATGTTGTTACATATTCCCGCGAACCCGATGCCGCAGAAGTGATGCTACTCGTAGAGCGGGCGCATCAACAAGGATAGGAAGATGAGTCAGGATACGCTGGTACACGATGATGACGGTGCGGTTGATCCCAACCTGCCACCTGATCCTTCGCGACGTTTCTGGGTTACCACCGCCTGTGCTGTGGGTGGCGTAGCAGGTGTCGCAACGGCAGTGCCGCTTGTGAGCACGTTTTCTCCCTCTGAAAAGGCCCGCGCGGCCGGGGCCCCCGTTGAAGTGGATATCGGCGATATACCCGTCGGCACCATGAAAACCGTGGAATGGCGTGGGAAGCCGGTGTGGATCATTCACCGTTCTCCCGAACAGCTCGCCGCCCTCAAGACGCTAGACCCTTTACTGGCCGATCCTGAATCCAAGCGGCCTGGCTTCACTCCCAAATACGCCGAAAACGAGGCTCGCTCGCGCAAGCCCGAGATCTTCGTTTGCGTCGGCATCTGTACCCACTTGGGCTGCTCGCCTACCTCGCACTTTGAAACGGGCGGCGGTGGCGGCATGGGCGCCAACTGGCAAGGCGGATTCCTCTGCCCCTGCCACGGCTCTACGTTCGACCTGGCTGGCCGGGTCTACAAGAACAAGCCTGCTCCCGATAATCTCGAAGTACCGCCCTACCAGTATCTGAGCGACACCCGCATCATTGTGGGCGTCGATGAAGACAACAAGGCCTGACGCTCGCGTCGCGCTTTTTTCCCGATTACGTAAGTAAAACAAATACGCCACGTATTAGAGAAGGAGCCGTTACATGGCTGGCGAGAAAACCGTCGAGACAACAGGCCTGTTGGGGTGGCTGGACCGGCGTTTTCCGGTGACATCCACCTGGAAAGCCCATCTGTCCGAATACTACGCACCAAAGAATTTCAACTTTTGGTATTTCTTTGGCTCTCTGGCCTTATTGGTCCTGGTGCTGCAGATCGTGACCGGCATTTTCCTGGTCATGCATTACAAGCCGGACGCCGAACGCGCGTTCCAATCCGTCGAATACATCATGCGCGAAGTCCCATGGGGCTGGCTCGTGCGCTATATGCATTCGACCGGCGCATCGATGTTCTTCGTCGTCGTCTACCTGCATATGTTGCGCGGGCTGCTTTACGGTTCATACCGCAAGCCGCGCGAACTCGTGTGGATCTTCGGCGTGGCGATTTTCCTCTGTCTGATGGCGGAAGCCTTCTTCGGTTATTTGCTGCCGTGGGGCCAGATGTCGTACTGGGGTGCTCAGGTGATCGTTAACCTGTTCGCCGCCATTCCGTTCATCGGTCCCGAGCTGTCGATCTGGATTCGCGGCGACTACGTCGTGTCGGACGCCACCTTGAACCGCTTCTTTGCCTTCCACGTCATCGCGATTCCGCTGGTGCTGGTCGGCCTGGTCGCGGCTCACCTGGTTGCGCTGCACGAAGTCGGCTCGAACAACCCGGACGGCATCGAGATCAAGCAGGGCCCGAAAGACAAGTACGGCCGGCCCAAGGATGGCATTCCGTTCCACCCGTTCTATTCGGTGCATGACCTGATGGGCGTGGCGGGCTTCTTGCTCGTGTTTGCGTTCATCGTGTTCTTCGCGCCGGAAATGGGCGGCTACTTCCTCGAGTTCAACAACTTCATTCCTGCTGACTCGCTGAAGACGCCTCCGCACATCGCACCGGTCTGGTACTTCACGCCGTTCTACTCGATGCTGCGTGCCACCACCGACGAATTCACGTGGGTGCTGGCGGGTGCATCGGTGCTGGGTGCGCTGGTATTGCTGTTCAAGAGCAATATGCGCGGCATCCTGCGCTTTGTGGTCCCGGGCATCCTGATCGTCGTGGCCGTGCTGCTGCGCGTGATCGATGCCAAGTTCTGGGGCGTGGTCGCCATGGGTGGCACCGTCGTCATCCTGTTCTTCCTGCCCTGGCTGGACCATTCCCCGGTCAAGTCGATCCGCTACCGCCCCACGTGGCACAAGTGGATCTACGGCATCTTCATGGTCAACTTCCTGGTGCTCGGCTACATCGGTACGCAGCCGCCCAGTCCGCCGTTGAACATCACGTCGCAGATCGGCACGCTGCTGTACCTGGCATTTTTCTTCCTGATGCCGGTCTGGAGCCGCCTTGGCACCTTCAAGCAAGTGCCCGAGCGCGTTACGTTCCACGCCCACTGAGCCCACCAGATAACGGATTAACCATGATCAAGAAGCTGATTGGTGCCGTGGCCTTGATGCTCACGTGCACCACCGCATTTGCCGCCGAAGGCGGTTTCCCGCTGGACAAGGCGCCGTACCGCGTCAACGACATGTCGTCGCTGCAAAACGGCGCCAAGTTGTTCGTCAACTACTGCTTGAACTGTCATAGCGCGTCCTCGATGCGCTACAACAAGCTCAAGGACATCGGGCTGACCGACCAGCAAATCAAGGAAAGCCTGCTGTTCACCGGCGAAAAGGTGGGCGACATGATGACGGTTGCCATGTCACCCAAGGACGCCAAGAAGTGGTTTGGCACGACGCCCCCGGACTTGTCCGTGATCGCTCGCGCCAAATCGGTCAACGCCGGCCCGTCCGGCGCCGACTACATCTACACCTACCTGCGCACCTTCTACCGCGACTCGTCGCGCGCGACCGGCTGGAACAACCTGGTTTTCCCGGCTGTGGGCATGCCCCACGCGCTCTGGGAACGCCAGGGTCCGCGCGAGCTGACCACCACGGCCATGCACGAAGTGGAAGTGAAGGATGCCAAGGAAGGCACACCCAAAACCTGGGAACGCGTCACGACGGTGTACGATGCTCAAGGTTTTTCCACGGTCAAGGCCGAACCGGTAGCTGATTACCGCGGCCATGCCACCTTTGATGCCAAATTTAAGGCCGCCAACCCGGCCCAAGTCGCAACATACGACAACGACGTCGCAGACCTGACCGCGTTCATGTCCTGGATGGCAGAGCCCGTCCAGACTTTCCGCGTCCGTCTCGGCGTTGGCGTCATGTTGTTCCTGCTGTTGTTCTTCCTGGTTACGTGGCGCTTGAACGCCTCGTACTGGAAACACGTGCGCTAACCGCAACGCCCCGCCAGGCATGCAAGCCGCTACCTATTCTTAATAAGGGACGGCAACGGAGGATAGGGCCGTACGCCTATCCCGTCTGGCAATTGGGGCCAGCGCCTGCTAGATTTAGGCGCTGGCCTTTCGTTTTTCATAAAGGACTTTCACCATGATGGTGCTCTATTCCGGAACCACGTGTCCGTTTTCGCAACGCTGCCGCTTCGTGTTGTTCGAAAAAGGTATGGACTTCGAGATCCGTGACATCGACCTGTACAACAAGCCCGAAGACATCGCGGTGATGAACCCGTACGGTCAAGTGCCCATCCTGGTCGAGCGCGACCTGGTTCTGTACGAGTCCAACATCATCAACGAGTACATCGACGAGCGCTTCCCGCATCCGCAACTGATGCCGGCCGACCCCGTCATGCGCGCCCGCACCCGCCTGTTCCTGTACAACTTCGAGAAAGAACTGTTCGTTCACGTCTCGACGCTGGAAGACCGCAGCGCCAAGCCCGACGAGAAGAAGCTGGCCAACGCGCGCCAGAACATTCGCGACCGTCTGGCCCAACTGGCCCCGATGCTGCTGAAGAACAAGTACATGCTGGGCGAGGAATTCTCGATGCTGGACGTGGCCGTGGCGCCGCTGCTGTGGCGCCTGGACCATTACGGCATTGAACTGCCCAAGAACGCTGCTCCGCTGCAAAAGTACGCCGAACGCATCTTCTCGCGCCCGGCCTACATCGAAGCGCTGACGCCTTCGGAAAAAGTGATGCGTCGTTAAGGCTGGTTGTGTGATGGGTGAAACTTCGACCAAACCGTATCTGATCCGCGCACTGCACGAATGGTGCACCGACAACGGCTACACGCCGTACATCACCGTACAGGTCGATGAGCACACCATGGTGCCCGTCGCGCATGTGCGTGACGGTCAGATCACACTGAATGTCGGCACACTGGCCACCAACCGCTTGGTGCTGGGCAACGAATTCATCGAATTCCAAGCCCGCTTCAGCGGCGTGACCGAGAACGTCTACGTTCCCGTTGGCGCCGTCAGCGCCATCTACGCACGCGAAACCGGCGCGGGCATGGGCTTTGAAGTGCAGCCCTATGAACCGCCGGAAGCCGGCGCCCAGGGCGCGGTGGAACCCGCCGCCCCCGAAGGCTCCGATGCCCAATCCGACGCCCCGACCGGCGACGACGGCGGCAACGACGACGAACCCAAGCGTCCGCGCCTGACCATCGTCAAATAGCATCTGCTACACAAAGACGGCGTGCCTGGCACGCCGTCTTTGCAACCGCCGCTGCGACATAATCCGCCGTAAATTGAATGTCGTCGGCGCCCGGTGCCCCATCGCACGCGGCGCCGTCGATTTTTCATTACAATGCAGTCCCTGCGCGTGCCCCGGCACGCCGTGCCGGTGTAGCTCAGTTGGTAGAGCAGCTCACTTGTAATGAGAAGGTCGAGGGTTCGATTCCTTTCACCGGCACCATGAACACCCTGTAGTTTCCAAGAAAAGCCCGACGATTTCTCGTCGGGCTTTTTTATTCCGGGCGCCAGGAAACGTCGCCCCCTATCCCAACGGCGGCAGCATGTTGAACAGCAGCACCATCAGCAAGCCCACCACCGCCACGATCGACTGCACGACCGAAATCGTTTTTGTCGCTTCGCCCATCGTCATGCCGAACGATTCCTTCACCATCCAGAAGCCGGCGTGGTTGGCGTAGTTGAAAAACAGCGAGCCGCAGCCGATCGATAGCGCCAGCAGGGGCAGGTTCAGCGTGGGGTCGGCGCCGGCCAGGGGGGCCAGCAGGCCGGCGGCGCCCACGATGCCGACGGTTGCCGAGCCGGTGGATACCGATAGCAGCATGGCGATCAGCCAGCCCAGAATCAGCGGCGGGAAGGCGAACTGGTGCGTCAGGTGCACGATGGCATCGCCCACCTTGGCGCTGGTCAGCACCTGCTGGAAGGCGCCGCCGCCCGCGATGATCAGCATGATGCCGGCGATGGGCTTCAGGCTTTTGCCCAGGCCGTCGCGCAATTTTTCGGCGTCGCCGCCGCGCATGAAGACCAGCGTGACCGCGGCGAACAGCACGCCCAGCAGCATAGCCACCAGCGGGTTGCCCAGGAAGGCGGCCACGTGCATCAGGCTGGAATCCTTGGGCAACAGCATTTCGGCCAGGGCATGCACCAGCATCAACAGCGCGGGCAGCAGCGCCGCCAGCACGCCCAGGCCCACGCTGGGCGCAGCGATAGCCGAGCCATTTTCCGGCGTGACGGTGAATTGCTCCAACAGGGCTTCGTCCGGGCGCGTTGTCATGCGGGGCGTGATGAAAGCCCCGTATAGCGGGCCGCCCAGCACCATCGCGGGCAGCGCGGCCAGAAAGCCGTAGATCATCGTGGGGCCCACGGTGGTCTTCAGGGTAGCGATGGCCGTCAGCGGGCCGGGATGCGGCGGCACCATGCCGTGCATGGCGGCCAGCGCGGCAATAACGGGCACGCCCACATAGACGTAAGCCGACCCCCTGAAGCGTTCCTGGCTTTCCAGCTTGCGCGCCACGCTGAAGATCAGCGGCAGCATGACGACCAGGCCCACTTCGAAGAACATGGGAATGCCGATGACGAAAGCCACCAACGTCATCGCCCAGGGAATCAAGCGCACCGAGGTGCGCCGCAGGATGGCATTGGCCAGGCGTTCCGTCGTGCCGGAATCCGCCAGGATCTTGCCCAGCATCGCACCCAGCGCGATCACCACGCCCACCGCGCCCAGCGTTTTGCCGGCGCCGTCGGTCAGGTTTTTAACGATGGCAACCGGCGACATGCCCGTTGCAAAACCCACACCGATCGAAACGATCAATAGCGCCAGCAGCGGATGCATGCGAATGCGCGAGACGATGAGGGCGACCAGCACCAAGACGCTCACCAGGGCGGTGAGCAGCAATTGAATGTCAAACGAAGACATGGATTAACCCAGTAAAGACGAGAGAGGTCGCGAACCTTCTGGGTGCCATGATAAGGGATCGGCAAGCCGCGCGCCCCGCGCCTTGCCGCCCCCCCTCGCGCTCAGTCCGGCTTGATTCCCGCCGCCTTGATGACCGCCACATTGCGCGCCAGTTCGCTGTCGACCTTGGCGCGGAAGGCCGCCGGGTCCTGGTAGGTGGCGTCGAAACCCAGCTCTTGCAGCTTGGCGCGGGTATCGGGTTCGGCCATCACCGCCTGAATCTCCTTGGACATCCGATTGACGATGGGCGCGGGCGTGCCCTTGGGCATGACGACGCCAAACCAGGTTTCGAAGTCATAGCCCGACACGCCGCTTTCCGCGACGGTGGGCACCTCGGGCACCAGCGTTGACCGCGCGCTGCCCGTCAAGGCCACCGCTCGCGCCTTGCCGGCCTTGATCTGCGGCAGGCTGGCCACCAGCGTGTCGATCGACAGCGGGATCTGGTTGCCGATCAGATCCGTCATGGCCGGCGCACTGCCGCGATAGGGCACGTGCAGCAGCTTGGCGCCGGTGCGTTGGGCCAAGGATTCTCCGGCGATATGCGGCGTGGAGCCATTGCCAAACGAACCGAAACTAAGCGCCTGCGCGGCCGACTTGCTGGTGATGTCCGCCACCGTGCCGATCCCGGTTTGCGGATTGGTCAGGATGACAAACGGCGTGCTGCCCGCGATAGCCACGTATTCGTAGCTTTTGACCGGGTCGTAGTTCAGGTTCGAATACAGCAGCGAATTCAGCGTGAAGGTAGGCGCGCCGGTAATCATCAGCGTATAGCCGTCGGGCGCCGCGCGCGCCACGGCCACCGCGCCGATGCTGGTGTTGGCGCCCGGCTTGTTCTCGATCACCACCGTCTGGCCCAGGCGCGCACCGAGTTTGGCCGCGAACAGGCGCCCGATCACATCGGTGGACCCGCCGGGCGGAAACGGCACCACCAGGGTGATGGGCTTGGACGGATACGTGTCGGCCGTGGCCAGCATCGGCGTGGCGGCCAGAACGCACAGGGCCAGCGCGCGCGATATCGTTTTGTTCATGGATTTCCCCTTGTGTTGTTGGATGGGTCAGTTAGGCAGCGCCGGCGCGCGGCGCCAATGCTGTGTGGCGGATTCGAACGCGTGCGCCAGTTGCAGCAGCGCGTGTTCCTGGCGATAGCGTCCGACGATCTGGATGCCTACCGGCAAGCCGTCTTCGGTAAATCCGCAAGGCACCGAAATGGCCGGGTGGCCGGTCAGCGACAGGTAGTAGCCGGACCGCATCCAGTCGATGTAGTTGTGCATCCGCGTGTCGTCGATATGGCTCACCGTTTCTTCGTGCACCGGAAAGGGCACCACCTGGCTGACCGGGCCGATCAGAAATTCATGCGTCTGCATGAAGGCGTGCATGCGCGCGAACAGTGCCGCGCGGTCGCGTTCGGCCTGCACCACGGTGGCGGGCGCTTGGGTCAGCCCCAGTTCGATGTTCCAGATCACCGTGTCCTTGAGCCGATGCCGATGCTGGCGCAACGCGGCCTCGTAGCCGACGGCGAAGACCTGGGCGCGCAGCGCCTGGAAGGCATCGTTGGCGCCGGTGAAGTCCGGGCAGGCCTGCTCGACCTTGGCACCCAGGTCCGCGAAGATCGGCAGCTGGCTTTCCAGTACTTGCAACACGTCGCGCTGAACGGGCAGATCACCCCACGTGGGCGCGTACGCGATGCGCACGTCCTTGAAATCGCGCTCCAGGCTGGCCAGGAAGCGCGCGGGGTCCTGATCGACGGTCAAGGGGTCGCGCGCATCCGGACCGGCCGTGGCAGCCAGGAGCAGGGCCACATCGGCCACCGTGCGCGCCATGGGGCCCGCTACCGTTAACGCGTTGTAAGGGCTGGCCGTGGGCCACTGGGGCACGCGGCCGGGCGACGGGCGCAGGCCGACCACGTTGCAGAACGACGCGGGGTTGCGCAGCGAACCCCCCATGTCAGTGCCATCGGCCAACGGCGTCATGCGCGCGGCCAGGGCCGCCGCCGCGCCGCCACTGCTGCCGCCCGCCGTCATGCGCAAGTCGTAAGGGTTGCGGGTGGCGCCGAACACCGCGTTGAAGGTCTGCGAGCCCGCGCCAAACTCCGGCAGATTGCTCTTGCCCAGCGTGATGGCCCCGGCGGCGCGTTCCCGCGTGACGATCAGGCTATCGCGCTCGGGTACGAAATCGCGATACAGCGGCGAGCCGTAAGTGGTGCGCATGCCGGCCGTCAGAAACGAATCCTTGTGCACGATCGGCAAGCCGTGCAGCAAACCCAGCGCGCCTCCATGGGCCTGGTGTTCGTCGGCCAGCGCGGCACGCGCCATGGCTGCTTCAGCGTCCAGGGTCACGATGGCGTTGACCTGCGGGTTGCACGCATCGATACGCGCCAGGTGGGCCGCCATGACGTCACGTGCGCTGGCCTTGCCGGCGACGATCTCGGCACGCAGCGCGACGGCACTCAGGTCACAGAGCGATGAAGAATGCGTCATGGGGAGGGAAAACCGCAAAAATGGTGGGGCGTCATGTGTATTGCTATGCGATACAAAGTATTGAATAATCAACTTTATAGTGGCTATTGGTCCCCCGGACAATTCGGGGAAACTAGCGTCGGACCCGTCTTTGGTCCTCGCCAAGCCCGTGCGCCATCACCGGTTCTTTCCCGCGTCCTTCCTCGCGTTCTTCCCGCGTACTCCCTCCGCTTTCAGCCATGACGACACGCACCGCTTCCCCGACCGACACCGCCACGCCCGACGCGGACGACCCGCTGTTTGTCGCATCGTTGGAAAAAGGAATGCGCGTGCTGGACGCCTTTCGCGACGCCACGGATTCCCTCGGGTTGACCGATATCGCCACGTTGACCGGCTTGGGAAAAAGTGCCGCTCAGCGCTTCGTGCACACCTGGGAGCGCCTGGGCTATCTGGCCAAGGACCCGGTATCGCGGCGCTACCGCCTGGGTCCGCGCGTGGTGGAGCTGGGCTACTTCTTCCTGCGCAACGACCGGCTGGTATCGATGGCCGCGCCGCATCTGGTCGCGCTGCGCGACCGCTGTGGGCTGGCCGTGCACATGAGCGTGCTGGTCGCCACCGACATGATTTATCTGCTGCGCCTGCCCAGCCGGCAGCTGACACTGGCCGAGATGCTGCCGGGGCGCCGCATGCCCGCCTGGTGCAACAGCGGCGGGCGCATGCTGCTGACCCAGCAGGACGACGACGCCATCTTGCAGGCATTGCACCAGGCGCCGCCGCGCGCGTTCACGCCGCGCACGGTGACAGACCCGGCCGCCTTGCTGGGTCTGATCCGCCAGGCGCGCGACGACGGCTATGCGCTGACCGAAGACCAGGTACTGCAAAACCAGGTTGGGGCGGCCGTGCTGTTACGCGATGCGCGTGACGTGCCGCTGGCCGCGATCAGCGTCAGCGCGCCGCGCCACGACTACCCCGGCGATCGCTTGCTGCGCGATATCGTGCCGCAACTGTTCCGCACCGCCCACGCGATCCAGCACGCGTGAACAGAATTTCCGCGGCCGCTTTGCATTCTTTCAATTTTTTGTGCATAATTCGGCCCCTCTACCTGTTCCCCGATAGCTCAGTCGGTAGAGCGACGGACTGTTAATCCGCAGGTCGCTGGTTCGAGCCCAGCTCGGGGAGCCAAAATTTCAGCAGTGCATGCCGTATCCGCACCGCTTGCAGTACCCCTAAAAAAGCCCGCAACTTGTTTGCGGGCTTTTTGCATTGGGGCGCGCCGTCTGCGTGCCTGCGCCAAGAGCGCGTAGGATAATCGCGCATCCCTGTCGACGGCCTCGTCTTGCCCCATCATGCGATCCACGCGATCCCTGCCTGCCCTGGTTTCCCTGCGCGCTTTTGAAGCGGCCGCGCGCCGCTTGAGCTTTTCGCTGGCCGCGCAGGAACTGTTCGTCACGCAAAGCGCGGTCAGCCATCACATCCAGCGGCTGGAAAGCGAGTTAGGCGTGGCGCTGTTTGAGCGGCGCACGCGGGCCGTCGCATTGACGCCGGCTGGCCAGGCCTATTTTGAACACGTGCACGCGGCGTTCGAGCTCTTGCGGCAGGGCACGGACAAGCTGCGCGCACCCGCCGCCGCGCGCGTAACGCTGAAGGTGGGTTTGCTGGCCTCGTTCGCCACGCGTTGGCTGGCGCCGCGCCTGCCGGCCTTTGCCGCCGCGCATCCCGAGATTGAATTGCAGCTGCTGCCCGACATCGGCCTGGCCGACGTGGCGGGCGGCGACGTGGACGTGGCCATCCGCTATGGCCGTGGCTCCTGGCCCGGCGTGGCCTCGCGCCTGCTCATGACCGAGCAACTGTCGGTAGTTGGCGCTCCCGAGCGCATCGCCGGACGCAAGCGGCCGCGCACGCCTGAAGACCTGTTGCGCCATCCGCTGCTGACCTCGCACGCCAAACAGCCTTTTGAATGGGATGCCTGGGCGCGCCGCTTCGGCATGGACCTGGGCCGCGCCCAGACGGTGCGTCTGCACGACTACAACATCGTGGTGGAGGCCGCGTTGGCCGGGCAGGGGCTGGCCATGGGTCGGCACCGGCTGATCGCGCCGCACCTGGCCAGCGGCGCGCTGGTGCAAGCGCTGCCCGGCGCGATGTTGGAAGATCCGCGCATCGGCTGGTGGTTTGTCGCGCCACGTGGCGCGTTGCAGCCCGCTGCTGCCGCGTTGCGCGATTGGCTGGCGGACGCGGCGCAAAAGGACGAGCCGACTTCCCCCGCGACACATTAGTTTTACTCATGTGTCGTCGACAAGAATTGATTGGTCAGGCGGCGGCGCGGCCGATAGCATCAAGCCCTGCGTTACGCTTTTAAAGCGGCCTCGGCGTCCATCGGTTTTGGGCTCCCCGCTTTTGACACTCTGACATTTCACAGGACATCCGCTATGACCCGTACGATCTCCGGCCGTGTGGCCGAACTGGGCTACACCCTGGAAGCCGCCGCCGCGCCCGCCGCCAACTATGTGCCTTTCGTCCTTGAGGGCAATCTGCTGACCATCTCGGGCCAAATTTCACGCAAGGGTGGCAAGCCGCAATACCTGGGCCAGCTGGGCAACCAGGTGTCGGATGCGGACGGTGTCGAAGCGGCCCGTTTGTCTGCCCTGGGGCTGTTGGCGCAGATCGCCGCCGCCACCGGCGACCGCCTGGACCGCGTGGCTCGCGTCGTGCGTCTGGGTGTGTTCGTGGCCAGCACGCCGGATTTCAACCGCCAAAGCGCCATCGCCAACGGCGCCTCCGACCTGATGGTGGAGGTGTTCGGTGATGCCGGCCGCCATGCGCGCAGCGCGGTAGGCGTCGCATCCCTGCCGCAGGGCGTGTCGGTGGAAATCGAAGCCGTCGTCGCACTGACCCCCGCCTGAGTTCCACGCCGGGTCTTGGCCCTTTTGCCAGCGCCTTGCCGCGCGACACGCCGTGGCTGCGTGCCGCGCGCACCCCAACGGAATCGACCATGTCTGCCCCCCTGACCGCCGCCCCTCTGACCGCCGCCACCATCCAGACCCTGCGCGCCCAGACGCCCGGCGCCCAAACCAGCGTCCATTTCAATCACGCCGGTTCGTCGCTGCCGTCCTCCGGCACGCTAGAGGCGATCCACGCGCATCTGCAACGCGAGGCCACGCTTGGCCCCATGGAAGCCGGCGTGGCGTCCCGCGCGTTGACCGAAAACGCGCGCACGCTTGCCGCCCAACTGCTGAACGCGCAGCCTGATGAAATTGCATTGACCACCGGCAATTCCGCCGGTTGGGGCGCGGCCTTCGCGGCGCTTGCCCCCTGGCGGCCCGGCGACCGCATCCTGGTTGGCCGCCACGAATGGGGGGGCAACCTGGCCGCCATGCGTCTGCACGCCGAACGCGCGGGCGCCGTGTTGGAAACCATCGCGTCGGATGACAGCGGTTGCGTGGACCCCGACGCGCTGGCCGACATGGTGGACGACCGGGTGCGCCTTATCGCGCTGACCTGGATGCCCGCCAATGGCGGCCTCATCAACCCGGCCGCCGCCATCGGCCGCGTGGCACGCCGGCATGGCATTCCTTACTTCGTGGACGCCGCGCAGGTCGTCGGGCAGTTGCCCATCGATGTCGCCGAGGTAGGTTGTGACGTCTTGAGCGGCGTGGGACGCAAGGCGCTGCGAGGCCCGCGGGGCACGGGCCTGCTGTATGTGCGGCGCAGCTTCCTGGACCAGTTGACACCCGCCTTCGTCGACACCTATTCCGCGCCGCTGGACGCCGACGGCCGCCCCGTGCTGCGCGCCGACGCCGGCCGCCTGGAATCGGCCGAAAACTCATTGGCGCTGCGTTGCGGCCTGGCCAATGCGCTGCAAGAGGCCCTGGCGCTGGGCTTGGGCTCGATCCGCGCCACGCTGGATGCCACCGCCCAGCGCGTGCGCACCGAACTTGCCGCCATCCCGGGGCTGACCGTGCTGGACCAGGGGCGCGAAAAATCCAGCCTGATCTCGTTCAACCTGCAAGGGCGAAACGCCGCCGACGTTCAGCGCGCGCTGGCGGCCGTGGGGGTAACGATCGGCAGCAATGGCGTACCGTACACGCCGCTGGATATGCAGGCGCGCGGCTTGCCCCACATTGCCCGGGTATCGGTCAGCCCGTTGACCAGCGACAACGAGATCGACCGCTTGCTGGACGCCCTGCGCGACGTGGCGCGCGCGGCGCCGTAGCGCCTGGCCAGGGGCTGGACCTGGACCTGGATACCCAACGATTACCCCTCACCCTTCAACCCGCCACGCGCCGCATGAACGGCGTCCACTTGGTGAATACAAGCAGGTTGCCCACCATCACCAGCGCCAATCCCAGCAGCGCGGGCGGCGTCCACTGGTAGCCCTCGGCCACCGTGGACACGCCCAGCGCCACCACCGGAAACAGCACCGTGCAGTACGCGGCGCGCGCGGGCCCCATGCGCCCCACCAGCGTCAGGTACGCCGTAAAGCCGATCACCGACCCCGGGATCGCCAGGTAAAGCAGGGCGCCGACGTACTGCTCGGACGTGTCGAACTGAAACGGCAGGCCCGCTAACAAGCAGCCCGCCAGCAGGATCGCCGCCCCGTAGAACATGCTGTAGGCGTTGCCGGTCAACGGCCGCACGCCCGCGCGTTGTTGCAGCGACGACAGCATGTTGCCCGTTGAAAAGCAGAACGTGCCCAACAGCGCAAAGCCCAATCCCAACAGCGTTTCGTGGCTGGCCTCCTGGCCGGCAAGCTCGGGCCAGAACAGCAGCACCAGCCCGGAAAAGCCGACGGCGCCGGCCAACATCACGCGCGGCGCGATACGGGTGCCGAACCACAGACGGGCGTTCAACGCGTTCCACAAGGTTGCCGCCGAAAACACCACCGACACCAGGCCGCTGGGGATCCACTGCGTCGCCGTGTAGAAGCACAGAAAATTCAAGCAGAACAGGCACAGCCCCTGGCCCACGCACAGCCAATGCCCACGCCGATCCAATTTTTGTAGCTTGCGGGTCAGCAGCAGGATGGCAAACAGCACCAGCGCCGCCAGCGCGAAGCGGTAGAAGATCGATACCGGAATGGCCACCGCACCCAGTTGCAGCTTGATGGCGATCCAGGTGGTGCCCCAGATAACGACGGTCAGGAAATAGAGGAAGAGATTCACGGTGCAACCAGCAAGGGAAAAGGGGCGCGATGAAGGCGGAGACGACGCGGGCGGCAGTGGCCGCTTGCCTGGCCGCCAGTGTGCGCCGCAGGCGGACGACACGATTGCCGGATCTTGCGGTTTTTATGCCGCCTCGCGCGCGGCGCGCGCGAGATCGAAGTAGCATTTCGCTTCTATGGGAATCGTCGCTTCGGCCCCGGCCGACTTCTCCGTCTTTCGCACCTTGTCGCGTTCCACCGCCACGCTGGAACGCGCCGCCGCCTTGGGCGAAGGCATCGCCATTTCGCAATGGGCCCGCAGCGCACGCGAGACGCTAGGCTACGACACCCCCGGCCACCACACGCTGTCGCTCTACCTGCATGGCGGCGACAAATCGTTTCGTGTGGGCCGCGACACGCTGCACGGTGGCGCGGGCAAATTCTGCGTGCTGCCGGCCGAACACTATTCGCGCTGGTGCATGAACGACACCGTGCATTTCCTGCACCTGTACATTGCCCCCGAGCGCCTGGCCCGCGAAGCCGTCATGCGCCTGGATTGCGAGCCGCGCACGCTGGAATTGCGCGACCGCACCTACATCCAGGACGAATCGCTGATCGACGTCTGCCGGCAACTGCTGGGCACCGACTGGGCGCAGCCCGCCGACCGCCTGGCCGCCAGCAGCGCGGCCGAAACGGTGTTGCACCATCTGCTGCAACAAGGCGTGGCGCGCAAGACGGTGCAGCCTTCGCGCGGCGGCCTGGCCCCGGCCGTACGCCGGCGCATCATGGATTACGTCGACGCGCACCTGCATGCCCCCTTGACGCTGGACGAGCTGGCGGGCGTGGCCGCCTTGTCCACCTACCATTTCGCCCGCATGTTCCACACCTCGTTCGGCGAACCGCCGCATGCCTGGGTGCGCGCGCGGCGGCTCGCGCACGCGCGCGGGCTGCTGGCAGCGGGCAAGGGCGACCTGGCCCGCGTTGCCCAGGCCAGCGGCTTTGGCAACGCCAGCCACTTGTCCCGCGTGTTTCGCGAGGCCGTGGGCGTCACCCCGGGCCAATACCGGCACGCCCGACGTCAGCACTGAACAGGCGTTGCCCCGGCCCCGCGCGCGCGCGAAGTTCGCCACGTTCGCCAAATGCGCAGGTCTACAATGTCGCATCGCCCTTTGCGGCCTTACGCTGCGGCCCGTCCGCGCTGCCTACCAACGCGATGCCGCCTTCGACCTCTCGCGCTTTTGACCTGCCGACCGGCTCTGCCAGCCCCCGCCCGTTGCGCGCGCACTGGCTGGCCGAACTCATCCGTCTGCGCGAAACCCATTGGGGTCCGCTGGACGACGCCGATGCCGTGCGCCGCGTACGGCAGTTGGACACCGACCTGCCCTCGCGCATCCTGGCCCGCGCCGACCTGCTTGCACAGCG
The DNA here is from genome assembly GCF_059760425.1 of Achromobacter sp. RT286_PF. Taxonomy (NCBI): domain Bacteria; kingdom Pseudomonadati; phylum Pseudomonadota; class Betaproteobacteria; order Burkholderiales; family Alcaligenaceae; genus Achromobacter; species Achromobacter sp. RT286_PF. The sequence goes on along the minus strand of NZ_JCBAMR010000015.1, from coordinate 9,821 downwards.
CGAGAATCTTGGGCCGCTGGTAGACGGCTGGCGCCGCAGCGCACAGGCCATCCTGGCGGCGTTGTTCGTGCTGGCCCTGATGTCGGGCATCGCCGTGGCGCTAGGCGCGCTGGGCGACGGCTCGCGCCCGGTCAACGTGCTGTGGGCGCTGGGCGCATTGCTGGGCTTGCATGCGTTGACCTTTCTGCTGTGGCTGGGCAGTTTTCTGCTCAAGCCCACCGCCGCCACCGGGCTGGGGCGGCTATGGCTGTGGGCCACCCGCAAGCTGGCGCGCGGCCCCGACAGCGCGCTGGTGCCGCAGGCCTTTCTGAATCTGCTGGCGCGCGCGGGCGCCTTGCGCTGGCTGTTCGGCGCGGTCAGCCATCTGCTGTGGTTGACCGCGCTATGCGCCGCGCTGGCCGCCTTGCTGGTGGTGCTGTCCACCGCCAGTTACCGCTTTGTCTGGGCCACCACGCTGCTGGCGCCCGACACCTTCGTCTGGCTGACGCAAGCCATCGGCTGGTTGCCGGCGCACTTGGGCTTTGCGATGCCGGACGCGGCGGTCATCCGCGCCAGCGACGGCAGCCAGACGCTGTCCGCCGACGCGCAGGTGCAATGGTCGTTGTGGCTGATCGGCGTCGTGGTGGTTTACGGCATCCTGCCCCGGCTGCTTGCCGCCGCGCTTTGCGTGGCGGCCACGCTGCGGGCGCTGCGCCGCTTGCGCATCGACCCCTTGCTGGCAGGCTTTTCGCCGTTGCGAGACCGCCTGGAGCCCGCCGCGCAATCCACCGGCATCGACCGTCCGGTGGATGCGCTGCACCAGCCGCGCGTGCAATCCGCGCCGCTGTCCGGCCTGGCGGGGCAGCCCGTGCTGTTGGGGTTGGAGCTGCCGGCCGACCTGGCCTGGCCGCCCGCCAACCTGCCCGACACCGTGCAGATGGCGGGCAACCTGGACACGCGCGAAGAGCGCAACCGCGTGCTGGACGCGCTGGCGCAAGCGGCCGCTTCGCGTTTGCTGATTGCGTGCGACGCGCGTCAAACGCCGGATCGCGGCACCTTGTCGCTGATCGCCGAACTGTCCGCCCACGCAGGTCATACGGCCGTCTGGCTCATTGCTTCCCGTGCAGGCGGTGATCAAGAGGGCGGTGATGGCGAACACGATACCGACGGCGGCGGGAACGGCCGCAGCGGCAGCAGCAGCAGCAGCAGCAGCAGCAGCAACCACAACACCCGCGCCGCACTGTGGCGCGAACGCCTGCTGGCGTTGGGCCTGCCTGCCGACGCCATCCTGCAAACGCCCAACGCGCCGCTGACGTGGCTACAGGCCGACCATGGCTGACGACATCATCAAGATCGCGCTGGTCGGCCACACCAACACCGGCAAGACATCGCTGCTGCGCACGCTGACGCGCGACACGACTTTCGGCGAAGTGGCCGACAGCCCGGGCACAACCCGCCACGTGGAAGGCGCGCGGCTGCGGCTGGACGGCCGCGCCGTGCTGGAATGGTTCGACACCCCCGGCATGGAAGACAGCATCGCGCTGCTGGAATATCTGGAACGCCTGGACCAACCAGCCGAACGGCTGGACGGCCCGGCGCGCATCCGACGCTTTCTGGATACGCCCGAGGCGCACGGCCGCTTCGAGCAGGAAGCGCGCGTGCTGACGAAGATGCTGGAGTGCGACGCGGCGTTGTACGTGATCGACGCGCGCGACCCCGTGCTGGGCAAGCATCGCGACGAACTCTCCATTCTTGCGGCCTGCGGGCGGCCCCTGCTGCCCGTGCTCAATTTTGTGAACGCCCCCGCGCATCGCGCCAACGAATGGCGCGGCGCCATGGCGCGGCTGGGCCTGCACGCGGTGGTCGAATTCGACACGGTAGCCCCGCCGCTGGACGGCGAGCAGCAGCTGTACGCCAAGCTGGGCGTGCTGCTGGACCGCCATGCCAGTGCGCTGGCGCGCCTGTCCGACAGCCTGTCCGCGCAACGCCGCGAACGTCACGCCGCCGCCTACGAACTGCTGGCCGATCTGCTGATCGACGTGGCGGCGCTGCGCCTGGCCAGCCCCAGCGACGACACCGCGTTAGCCGCCGCGTCAGCGCAGTTGCGCGACCACGTGCGCCAACGCGAACAAACCTGCGTGAACGCGCTGCTGGCGCTCTACAACTTTCGCGCGGCCGACTTCACCGACGATGCACTGCCTTTGCAAGGCGAACGTTGGGGCATGGACCTGTTCCACCCGCAGGCGCTCAAGGACATGGGCGTGCAGGTGGGCATGGGCGCCGCGGCCGGCGCCATGGCGGGCGCGGCCGTCGACCTGCTTAGCGCGGGCCTGAGCCTGGGCACCGGCATGCTGATCGGCGCGGCGGCGGGCGGCTTGTGGCAAGGCGTTGAAAAGCTGGGCAAGCGCGTGGCCGGCAAGCTGCGCGGTTGGCGCGAGATCAGCGTTGACGACGCCGTACTGCGCTTGCTGGCGCTGCGCCAGCGCCAGTTGATCGATGCGTTGGAGCGTCGCGGACACGCCGCCCGAGAACCATTGAAACTAGCCCTTCCGGATGATGATGCCTGGCGCAAAGGCCCCTTGCCGGAGGCCCTGAAAGAAGCGCGCAGCCGCCCGGAATGGTCGGCGCTGGGTAAACACTACGAAGACAGCGACCGGCGCAAACGCACTGTCCATGAGCTGGCTCGAACGCTTGCCGCATCTGCCGCATCGCCCGGCCCGGCCATCGAATAGCCCGTCATTGCGCAGCGCGCAATGCCCCCTTTTTAGCCGCGAAAATGCACCATTCCAGGCGGACGGCAAGCGCGGACTAACCCCAATCCAAACCGATTGACGCTTAAACGAATGCGTCTATAAGATTCGATCTGCATCGGCGCGGGCTCGCCCCCGCCATGACAATCACAAGGGGTTGGATCTATCGTGAAGTCGAAGTCCTCTGCAGTGATTCCCGGCATCGCCTTTCACGGCCTGCGCGCGGTACACCCCGCGTGCCGCGCCACCCCGCACCGCCTTTCGTCGTAAGCAGCAACGCCATGCCCCGGAACCCGTTGGGGCTGGGGCCCTGTCACTTCTGTCGCGCAATCCGCGCACCACACGGAGCATGAGGGCTATGCGTACTTTTCCTCACTTGAAGCAAGCTGCGCTGGCGACCGCCATTGCCGCGTCGTTGGCGTTCAGCGCCGGCGCGACCGCCAAGACCTTTCACTGGGCGTACCAGGGCGACGCCACCTCGATGGACCCGATGGCGCTGAACGAGACCTTCACGCTAGGCTTCCAAGGCAACATCTACGAAACGCTGGCCGGCTATGACGGCAACTTGAAGCTGACGCCGCTGCTGGCCGAAAGCTGGGAAAACCCCGAGCCCACCAAATGGGTCTTCAAGCTGCGCAAAGGGGTGAAGTTTCACGACGGCTCGCCGTTCACCGCCGACGACGTGATCTTCTCGTGGAAGCGCAGCCTGACGCCCGGCTCGGACATGAAGGGCTACGGCGCCAAGGCCTCCGACATCAAGAAGGTTGACGACTACACCGTCGAGGTCACCACCCCCACGCCCAACCCCATCCTGCCGCGCGAATGGGTGTTCCTGTACATCATGAGCAAGACGTGGGCGGAAAAGAACAAGACCACCGAGGCTACCAACGTCAAGGGCGACAACCAGGGCAACTATGCCAACCTGAACGCCAATGGCACCGGCCCCTTCATGCTGGTGTCGCGCCAGCCCGATGTGAAGACGGTGCTCAAGCGTTATGACGGCTACTGGAACAAAGACATCAAGACCAACGTCGACGAAGTCATCTTCCAGCCGATCACCCAGGAAGCCACCCGCGTGGCCGCGCTGATCTCGGGCGAAATGGACCTGGTGCAGCCCGTGCCCGTGCAAGACTGGAAGCGCCTGGAAGACGCCAAGGGCGTCAAGCCGCTGACGGCGCCCGAAGCGCGCGCCATCTTCATCGGCATGGACCAGGACCGCGACGAACTGCTGTTCTCGGACGTCAAGGGCAAGAACCCGTTCAAGGACGCCAGGGTGCGCGAAGCCGTTGTGCTGGCCGTGGACACCAAGGCCATCAACGACAAGATCATGCGCGGCGCGGCCAAACCGCTGGGTTCGCTGGTGGCCACCGCCATCAACGGCTACGCGGATTCCTACGGCGCACCGTACAAGCCCGACCCCGAACGCGCCAAGAAGCTGTTGGCCGAAGCGGGCTATCCGAAGGGCTTCACCGTCACCATGGACTGCCCGAACGACCGCTACGTCAACGACGAAAAGGTCTGCCAGGCAGTGGCCGGCATGTTGGCGCGCGTGGGCATCAAGATCAATCTGCTGGCGCAGACCAAGTCCAAGTACTTCGGCAAGATCCTGCTGCAAGCGGGCAACCAGACCAGCATGTACATGCTGGGTTGGACACCCAGTTCCACCGACGCGCACAACGCGCTGCTGAACCTGGCGGCGTGCCGCGATGCGAAGACGGCGGCCGGCCAGTTCAACCTGGGCGGCTACTGCAACAAGAAGGTGGACGAGCTGACCAACAAGATCGGCGTCGAAACCGATCAGACCAAGCGCAACGCCATGATCAAGGAAGCCTTCGAGATCGTGCGCAAGGACTACGGCTATCTGCCCTTGCACCAGCAGCCGATGTCCTGGGGCGTGAAGGACAACATCAAGGTCATCCAGCGCGCCGACGACGTGCTTGACCTGCGCGACGTGGTGTTGCCCTGACCGCCTGAACAACACGTCTGTTCAGCACTTGTCTGACTAGTTCAGCCCCGGATGGCGCAAGCCATCCGGGCGCGCCCGGCCCAGCCCCGGTTCCGGCTGTCAACGGAAACGCGGCCCGGCGTTATCTGCAAACGAGGGCACCCGATAATGCTTTCCTTTATTGCGCAACGGCTTATCCAGTCGGTGCTGGTGATGTTGACGGTGGCGCTGATCGCGTTCTCCATGTTCCGCTATGTGGGCGACCCGATCGCCAGCATGGTCGGCCAGGACACCACCCCTGAACAACGCGCGCAGTTGCGCGAACAGCTGGGCCTGGACGACCCCTTCGTCGTGCAGTTCGCCCGCTTTGTGGGCAACGCCGCGCATGGCGACTTCGGCATTTCGTACCGGCAGCGCCGCCCCGTCAGCGAGCTGCTTGAAGAGCGCATGCCCGCTACGCTGGAACTGTCGTTCGTGTCTGCCGTGATGGCGCTGGCGTTGGGTATTCCGATGGGCATCTACACCGCGCTGCGCCGCCACGGCGTGCTGTCCAAGGCGTTCATGGCGTTGTCGCTGGCCGGCATCTCGTTGCCCACCTTCCTGATCGGCATCCTGCTCATTCTTGTCTTTGGCGTGCAGCTGCGATGGCTGCCCAGCTTCGGACGGGGCGACGTGGTCAGCCTGGGGTGGTGGACCACCGGCTTTCTGACCAAGTCCGGATGGCTGGCGCTGATCATGCCGGCCATCACGCTGGCGCTGTTTCAGATGACGCTGATCATGCGGCTGGTGCGCGCGGAAATGCTGGAAGTGCTGCGCGCCGATTTCATCAAGTTCGCGCGGGCGCGCGGCCTGCCTGAACGACTGATCAACTTTCGCCACGCCTTGAAGAACACGATGGTGCCGGTCATCACGATCACCGGCCTGCAACTGGGCTCCATCATCGCGTTCGCCATCATCACCGAAACCGTATTCCAGTGGCCCGGCATGGGGCTGTTGTTCATCCAGGCCATCAGCATGGTGGACATTCCGGTGATGGCGGCCTATCTGGTGCTGATCGCCTTCATGTTCGTGGTCATCAACCTGGTCGTCGACCTGCTGTATTTCGCCGTGGACCCGCGTCTGCGCGTGCAGAGCAAGTAAAGGAATCAACATGATTGCTCGCATCGCTCCCCTGTTTGCCCGCGCGGCCGACAGCGATATCTGGCACAGCTTCAAGCGTTCGCCCGGCGCCATCATCGCCGCCATCGTGACGCTGGCCATCTTGCTGGGCGCGCTGTTCGCGCCCATCATCGCGCCCCACAACCCCTTCGACCTGGCGTCGCTGTCCATCATGGACGCCAACACGCCGCCCGCCTGGGAAGAGGGCGGTAGCCCGGACTTCCTGCTGGGCACCGACGATCAGGGCCGCGACATTCTTTCTGCCGTGTTGTATGGCTCGCGCGTGTCGCTGCTGGTGGGGTTCGCATCGGTGCTGTTCTCGATGGTGCTGGGCGTAACGCTGGGTCTTATCAGCGGTTACGCCGGCGGCCGCATCGACAGCTTCATCATGCGCATCGCTGACGTGCAGTTGTCGTTTCCCGCCATCCTGGTGGCGCTGCTGATCGACGGCGTGGCGCGTGGCGTCTTGCCGCGCGACATGCACGATCAACTGGCGCTGTACGTGCTGATCTTCGCCATCGGGATCTCGGGCTGGGTGCAGTACGCGCGCACCGTGCGCGGCTCCACGCTGGTCGAACGCAACAAGGAGTATGTGCAGGCGGCACGGCTGATCGGCATCGGCCCGATCACCATCCTGCGCCGCCACATCCTGCCCAACGTCATGGGCCCCGTGCTGGTCATTGCCACCATCCATTTGGCGATCGCCATCATTACGGAAGCCACGCTGTCGTTCCTGGGCGTGGGCGTGCCGCCGACGGCGCCGTCGCTGGGCACGTTGATTCGTATCGGCAACAGCTATCTGTTTTCGGGCATGTGGTGGATCTCGATTTTCCCTGGCATTGCGCTGGTGGCGCTGGTGCTATCGGTCAACCTGCTGGGCGACTGGCTGCGCGACGCGCTCAACCCCAAGCTGCGCTGAGGACGTCATGGCCCTGTTGAACATTGAAGACATCCGCATCGAATTCCCCAGCCGCCGTGGCACGCTGGTGGCGGTGGACGGCGTATCGCTATCGCTGGAAAAAGGCGAGATCCTGGGCGTGGTGGGCGAATCCGGCGCGGGCAAGTCCACCATCGGCAACGCGGTGATCGGCCTGCTGGAAGCGCCCGGTCGCTTGGCCGGCGGCTCGGTGCTGCTGAACGGTGAACGCATCGACACACTGACGCCCGCGCAAAAGCGCAAGGTGCGTGGCCGGCGCATCGGCATGATTTTCCAAGACCCGCTGACCTCGCTGGACCCGCTGCAAACGGTCGAAAGCCAGCTGGTGGAAACCATGCAGGTGCACCTGAACCTGACGCACGCCGAAGCCAGGAAACGTGCGGTGCAACTGCTGGTGCAAGTCGGCATCGACCAGCCGGAACTGCGCGTCAAGCAATACCCGCATCAGTTCTCGGGCGGCATGCGCCAGCGCGTGGTGATTGCACTGGCCTTGTGCTGCGAACCCGAAGTCATCATCGCCGACGAACCCACCACCGCGCTGGACGTGTCCATCCAGGCGCAGATTCTTGAGCTGTTGAAGAAGCTGTGCCGGGAAGAGCAGGTCGGCATGATCATCATCACGCACGACATGGGCGTGATTGCGGACGTGACCGATCGGGTGGCGGTGCTGTATCACGGCAAGCTGGTCGAACAAGGGCCCACCGCCAAGATCCTGGGCGACCCCGACCATCCCTACACGCGCAGCCTGATATCGGCCGTGCCGCGCCCTGACATCAAGCTCAAGCGCTTTCCGCTGGTCACCTATATCGAAGACGTCAAGACGCCGTCGCAACCGCTGGACCTGGCCACGCATTGGCTGGGGCAACGGCGCGACTTTGGCGCGCAAACGGATGGCCCCTTGGTGCAAATGCGTGACCTGTCCATGCGCTTCGTGCTCAAGAGCGCGCTGCTCAAGCGCAACCAACGCACGCTGGACGCCGTCAAGCGCGTGAACTTTTCCATTGGCGAAGGCGAGGTCTTCGGGCTGGTGGGCGAATCGGGCTCCGGCAAGTCCACGGTCGCCAGGTTGATCTCGGGCTTGTACACGCCGTCGGAAGGCTCGGTCACGTTCGGCGGCACCGACCTGACGGCGCTAAAGGGCGAGAAACAACTCAACCCGTTCCGGCGCCAGATCCAGATGATTTTCCAGGATCCGTTTTCGTCGCTGAACCCGCGCATGCGCGTGCTGGACATCATTGCCGAGCCCATCCGCTTTCATAAGCTGGCGGCATCCGAAGCCGAAGCGCGCCGCATCGTGGCGGATCTGCTGGACGTCGTGGGCTTGGGCGATCGCGCCGCCGAGCGCTTTCCCCACGAGTTCTCGGGCGGCCAACGCCAGCGCATCTGCATCGCCCGCGCGCTGGCCACGCGCCCGCGTTTTTTGATCTGCGACGAACCCACGTCCGCGCTGGACGTATCGATTCAGGCGCAGATCCTGAATCTGCTGAAAGACCTGCAAGAAGAACTGGGCCTGACCATGCTGTTCATCAGCCACGACCTGCCGGTGATTCGCCAGATGTGCGACCGCGTCGGCGTGATGCGCTATGGCGAATTGCTGGAAGTGGCGGAAACCGAAACGCTGTTCCAGCAGCCGCAACACCCCTACAGCCAGCACCTGCTTGGCCTGATGCCGCGCCTGCAAACCATGTCCCGCGAGGGGCTGGATGTGGTCGAAGGCTGACAGCGAAGCGCAACCGGAGCAAGACATGACGGCGACACGACAGACTCTCTTTATCGGCGGCCTGGTATTCGATGGCGAGGGCAAGGTATTGCGCGATCACGGCGTGCTGGTTGAAGACAAGCAGGTGGCGCGCGTGGCGCCGGCCGGCGCGTTTGAAGGCTATGCGGGGCTACAGGTCAACACCACCGGCATGACGCTGATGCCCAGCCTGGCCGACTGCCATGTGCACCTGGTCTACACCGGCGGCGCCGACCCCAACGCCTTGCTCAGCAAGCAGGGCCCCGCGCAGATCACATTGACCGCGCTGGAAAATGCCCAGGCCAGCCTGCGCGGTGGCGTGACCGCTTTGCGCGACTGCGGCGGCAAGGACTACCTGGAATTTGGCGTGCGCGACGCGATTGCGCGCGGCGTGTTTCCCGGCCCCACCATCAAGGCGTCCGGCCGCATCATCTGCATGACGGGCGGGCACGGCAACCGCATCGGCCGCGTTGCGGATGGCGTCGATGACGTCGTCAAGGCGGTGCGCGAGCAAGTCCACGCAGGCTGCGACCTGGTGAAGATCATGGCCACCGGCGGCGTCATGACGCCCGGCGTCAGCCCGATGGACGCGCACTACAGCTTCGATGAACTGAAGGCGGGCGTGCACGAAGCCAAGCGCTTTCGCAAAAGCACGGCCAGCCATGCGCAAGGCACCCAGGGCATTCTGAACGCCGTGCGCGCGGGCATCGATTCGATCGAACATGGCATCTTCATGGACGATGATTGCCTGCGCGAAATGCTGGAAGCCGAAACCTATCTGGTACCCACCATCGCCGCGGTGCGCAATATCATCGCCAACGCCGACAACGGCATCCCGGCGTACGCGGTGGAGAAGGCGCGGGCGGTGGAACAACGCCATCGGGAATCGTTCCAGATGTACTACAAGGCCGGCGGCCGCATCGCGATGGGCACGGACGCGGGCACGCCATTCAACCTGCACGGCGAAAACGCCATGGAGCTGGCGTACATGGTCGAATTCGGCATGACGCCTGTCGATGCGCTGATAGCCGGCACGTCGCGCGGCCACGACCTGATGGGCTTGACCCAGCACGGCGTTATCGCCGAGGGCAAGGTGGCCGACCTGCTGCTGGTGCAAGGCGACCCGACCGAAGACATCCTGAAAGCGGCCGACAAGCGCTTCCACGTGGCGGTGCTGCGCAACGGCGAGCTGGCGGCGGGGGCGGTTGCGGTCTGGACCTGTTTCTTATAAAAAATTGACGGTGGCCACCGGGGGGAGGGTGTTTGGGTAGAGTGTGTAGTCGGCGGCTCAATAAGAAGATAAGTTAGTGCAGA
>NZ_JCBAMR010000014.1:0-134783 GCF_059760425.1 Achromobacter sp. RT286_PF | reverse complement strand
GGTTCGCGCCGCGTTAATCCTACACCTGCGTTTCCTTGTCCGCATCCACCGCCGCCAGGATTTTGCCGAACAGTGCATCCGCGTGGGCGGAATTAAGCCAGCGCACAATCACCACCATCTTGCGTTCCGGTTCCACCCACGTGAACGAGCTGCCCGCGCCCACGCCGAAGAAGCTTGTGGCCGGCACGCTGGGAAACACGCGGCCTTGATCGTTCAGCCAGATCAGGTAGCCGTAATACGGCGCGATGGCGCATGGCGTGCGCATCGCCTGAATCCATTCGCGCGACAAGATCTGCTTGCCGTTGGCTTGCCCGTCGTTCAGCAGCATCTGGCCGATCAGCGCCTGGTCGCGCGCGCTGATGGACATGCCGCCGCCCCAATGCGAACCGCCCGGCACGGACGGCATGCGCTGGCCGTCGATCTCGACCCAGGCGGTGTCGTAGCCCACCCATTGCCAATCTTCACTGGCGCCAATGGGGCGCGTGACGGCTTCGCGGAACACGTCGGGTAAGGGCTTGCGGAACAGGTGCAGCAGCGCGTACGACAACTGGTTGATGCGCACGTCGTTGTATTCCCAATACGTGCCGGGGCGCTGCAAGGGGCGCGCATCGCCCTTCTTGCCATCGGGCGGCACGCCGAAGGTCACGGCGCGATAACGATCGGCCTGGTCCGACACGCCGAAGCGTTCGCCTTCCCATTCGCTGGTCTGTTGCAGCAGGTGGCGCCAGGTGATGTCGGCGTTCTGGCCTTCATCGAAGCCGATGCCCGGCACGCGCTTGCCCACGGGTTCGTCCACGTCGGGCAACAGGCCACGGTCATGCGCCACGCCCGCCAGGATCGCCAGGTACAGCTTGGCCACGCTGAAGGTCAGGTCGGCGCGTTCGGGCTCGCCCCATTCGGCCACCGTCTTGCCGTCCACCACCACCACGCCCGACACCGGGCCACGGTCGTGGATGGGGCCAAGCAGGCGGTTCCAGGGCGGCGGGTCGTTCAGGTGCACGCCAAAGCTGCCCTTGACGCTGCGGTCCCAGGTGGATTCGTGTTCATTGGCGAATTGGATCGCCTGCTGCATCAGCGTGTTCATGGTTTCCCTCGTCGTTGTGTTTGTCTTGGTCTTAAGCCGCCACGCCATCCGGGGCGCGCGCCAGGAATTCCATCGCGGCCCGCACGCCGCCCGCCTGGTGCGGTACTCCGGCGGCGGCCAGCCCCATTTCAACGCCGGCCAGCGTGCCGCACAGCGTCAAGTCATTGAAGTGGCCCAGATGCCCAATGCGGAAGATGCGGTCGGATAGCTTGCCCAGGCCCTGCCCCAGCGACATATCGAAGCGTTCAAGAATGACCTTGCGCAACGCGTCGGCGCCATGGCCTTCGGGCATCATCACGGCGGTCAGCGCGGGGCTGTGGGCAGCCGGGTCCAGGCTTAACAGTTCAAGCCCCCACGCGGCCACCGCCAGCCGCGTCGCGCGGGCATGGCGTTCGTGGCGCGCGAACACACGCGGCAAGCCCTCGGCCTGCAACATGGCCAGCGCTTCGTGCAGGCCGTACAGCAGATTGGTTGACGGCGTGTAGGGGAAATAGCCTTTGGCATTGGCCGTCAGCATTTCGCGCCAATCCCAATACGAACGGGGCAGCCGGGCGGTATCGGCGGCGGCCAGCGCGCGCGCGCTGACGGCGTTGAACGCCAGGCCGGGCGGCAGCATCAAGCCCTTTTGCGAGCCGGCCACGGTAACGTCCACGCCCCATTCATCGTGGCGGTAATCGATGGAGCCCAAGGACGATATCGTGTCCACCATCAGCAACGCGGGATGCGCGGCGCGGTCGATCGCGGCGCGCACGGCGGCAATGTTGCTGGTGACGCCGGTGGACGTTTCGTTATGCACCACGCACACCGCCTTGATGCGGTGCTGCGTGTCTTCGGACAGCCGTGCGCCGATCACGTCGGGGTCCACGGGGTGGCGCCAGTCGCTTTCGATGTAGTCCACGTCCAGGCCCAGCCGGCCCGCCAGCTTCTTCCACAGGCTGGCGAAGTGGCCGGTTTCCACCATCAACACGCGGTCGCCCGGCGACAGCGTGTTGACCAGCGCGGCTTCCCAGGCGCCGGTACCCGACGACGGAAAAATCACCACGGGCGACTGCGTCTGGAAAACGGCTTTGGACCCTTCCAACACGGCGCGGCCCAGCTCGCCAAACTCGGGGCCACGATGGTCGATGGTGGGTTGGTCTATGGCGCGCAAGACCCGGTCGGGCACGTTGGTCGGCCCCGGAATCTGCAAGAAGTGCCGGCCGGACAAATGGGAATTCAGGGAAAGCATGCGTAGCCCCACAGTGGAATTATTTGTATACCAACGAAAGATGCGCGGCGATTCAAACGGCTTTTGACACAGCCCCGGCCGAGCAGGCGGACTTGCGGCATGCGCCACTCTATCCCATTGTTTTTGCACCGATAACCTAGGGTATACACCCATGATTGAAGTCGCTGCGCGGGGTTTATAGTCTGAAAAAATTCGGGGAAAAGTTGGTATACCAATGAGCAGCAATCCTAGCCTGTTGCCGGATCTGGCCGGGTCGGCACACGCCGATTCCGCCCTGCCCGACGCGCCGCCGCAAGGGGCCGTGTCGCCGGCGCCGCGCGTTGCCGGCAACGGCCGCACGCTGCCTGGGGCCGTCGCCGGAGCGCTGCGCGAACGCATCATCCAAGGGGAATTTCCCCCCGGCTCCCGCCTGAACGAACGGGCGCTGTGCGACCTGTTGGGCGTGTCCCGCACACCGATGCGCGAAGCGTTTCGCGTGCTGGCGGCCGAGGGCCTGGTGCAGATCGAACCGAATCGTGGCGCGCAGGTGGTGGCGCTGTCGGAAGCCAATATCCGTGAAGCGTTTGAAGTGATCGGCGGGCTCGAAGCCATGTCGTGCCGGCTGGCGTGCGAACGCGCCACCGATCTTGAAATTGCCGAGATCCGCGCGCTGACCTACGAAATGATGGCCAGCCACGCGCGCCATGACCTGCCCACGTACTTTCATACCAACCGCGAAATTCACGAACGCATCAGCCTGGCCTCGCACAACAGCCTGCTCAAGCAGCTGTACGACGCGCAGAACGCGCGCATCCAGAACCTGCGGTTCGTGTCGAACGAGAACCGCCAGAAATGGGATCTGGCCATGCGCGAACACATCGACATGGCCGAGGCCCTGGACGCGCGCGACGCCGACCGGCTGGCCGGCATCATGCGGCAGCACTTGCAGCGCAAGTGCGAGGCCGCGCTGAAAAGCATCAACGCCGATGCAAGCATCAACGCCAATGCGGCACCCAAGACCGCGCCGTCGTCCGACTCTGATTGAGCCTGCCCTCCCAGCGCAAGGACGATAACGATAAAACCAGGGTGGCGCGGCCCGGAGCGAGATGATGGATACGCAGTACATGTAGTGCCTTCCACAGGAGCCTTCACCATGGCTGATAGTCGCTTCACACCTGCCTCACCCGCCCGACCCCGCACCCGCGGCGTCACTGCCGTCGCCCCCCTACGCGCCGCCGTCGCCGCCGCCCTCTTCGCCTGCGCCGGCCTTGCCGCCCAGCCCGCGCTGGCGGGCAAGAAAGACGACACCTTGCGCATGGCGTACGACCAGGCGCCCGAAAGCGTCGACCCGTACTTCAACAACGTGCGTATCGGCGTCATCATCGCCGCCAACGTCTGGGACACGCTGCTGTACCGCGACCCCGTCACCAACGAGTACAAGGGGCAACTGGCCAAAAGCTGGAAGCAGATCGACGACAAGACCATGGAATTCGAATTGCGCGAAGGCGTGAAATTCCATAACGGCGAAGAGTTCGATGCCGACTCGGTGGTGTACACGCTGAACTACGTGGCAGACCCGAAGAACAAAGCGGTCACGCAGCAGAACGTGTCGTGGATCGACAAGGTTGAGAAAATCGACAAATACAAGGTGCGCCTGACCACCAAGGAGCCCTTCCCTGGCGCCAAGGAATACCTGTCCACCACCGCCGCCATCCACCCCGCCAAGTACTACCAGGAAGTCGGCCCCAAGGGCATGAACGCCAAGCCGGTGGGCTCCGGCCCGTACAAGGTGGTGGACTATCAGCCCGGCAAATCCATCACGCTGGAACGCAACACCGACTACTTCAAGGACTCGCCCAAGGCGCAGCCGAAGATCGGCAAGGTGGTCATCCGCTTCATCCCCGACCGCCAGACGCAGATGGCCGAAGTCATCTCGGGCGGCGAAGACCTGATCATGAGCGTGCCCAAGGACCAGGCCGAACAGCTGGGCCAGATGCCCGACCTGCAAATGGTCACCGGCAACACCATGCGCATCGTGTTCATGCAGATGAACATCCAGGACGGCACCCCCGCGCCGCAACTGAAAGACGAGCGCGTGCGCAAGGCCATCATCCACGCCATCGACCGCGAATCCATGTTGAAAAACATCGTGGGTGAAGGCGGTGGGCTGATCAACACCATCTGCACGCCCTCGCAAGTGGGTTGCACGCAAGATGGCGCGCCCACCTACAAGTACGACCCGGCGCTGGCCAAGAAGCTGCTGGCCGATGCGGGCTACGCCAATGGCTTCGACATCGACATCGTGGCCTACCGCGAGCGCAACCAGACCGAAGCCATCATCAACTACCTGCAAGCCGTGGGCATCCGCGCCAAGCTCAACTTCTTGCAGTACGCCGCCATGCGCGACATGATCCGCGCCAATAAGGCGTCGCTGACCCACCAGACCTGGGGTTCCAACCTGGTCAACGACGTGTCGGCGTCCACGCCGGTGTACTTCGCCTTCGGTAATGACGACATCACGCGCGACCCCAAGGTGCGCGACCTGCTCAACAAGGGCGACCACACCATCGACAGCGAGCCGCGCAAGGCCGCCTACAAAGAAGCGCTGGACCTGATCGCGCAAAAGGCCTACGCGGTGCCCCTGTGGACGCTGCCCGCCTACTACGTCGCCACCAAGGACGTGAACTTCAAGCCGTATTCCGACGAACTGGTCCGCTTCTGGGACATGAGCTGGAAGTAGCCACGCGGGAAGTCACGCGCGGGGTAACGCCGGGCGGGCGCCACGCCCGTCCGGCGGGCTGAAACGTTAGAGGAAGTCCTATGCTTTATTTCACGATCAGGCGCCTGGGCCTGGCGGCGCTGGTGGCGCTGACCGTATCGATCCTGGCGTTCCTGCTGCTGCACCTGTCGGGCGACCCGGCGCTGGCGCTGGCCGGCGAAGGCGCGCGCCAGGCCGATATCGACATGATCCGCAAGACCTACGGGCTGGACCGGCCGCTGGTGGTGCAATACGCCGACTGGCTGTGGCACATCATGCAGGGCGATTTCGGCACGTCGGTGTACTTCAAGACCGAGGCCGGGCCGTTGATTCTGTCCAAGCTCAAAACCACCTTGCTGCTGGGCATGGGCGCGCTGGGCTTTGCGCTGCTGGTGTCGATTCCGCTGGGCGTGCTGGCCGCCATTTACAAGGGCAGCGTGATCGACCGCGTGTGCCTGGCGATTGCCGTGCTGGGCCAGGCCCTGCCAAACTTTTTCTTTGCGCTGATTTTGATCATGCTGTTTTCGATATCGCTGCGCATCCTGCCGGTGTCGGGCAGCGGCACCTGGCAGCATTTCGTGATGCCCGCGATTGCGCTGGGCTACTACGTGGCGCCGGCCTTCATGCGATTGATTCGCGCCGGCATGATCGAAGTGCTGGGCGCGGACTACATCCGCACCGCCCGCGCCAAGGGGCTGCCCGCGCGCAAGATCATCTTCAAGCACGCCCTGCGCAACGCCATCGTGCCGGTTGTGGCGCTGGCCGCCGTGCAACTGGGCTACCTGCTGGGCGGCTCGGTCGTCATCGAAACCATCTTCGCGCTGGACGGCCTGGGCTATCTGGCCTACCAGAGCATTACGTACAAGGACTATCCGGTGATGCAGCTGATTGTGCTGCTGCTGTCCGTGCTGTACGTGATGCTGACGCTAGCCGCCGATATCGCCAACGCGTGGCTCGATCCGCGCATCCGGGTGTCCTGACATGACCACGCCTATCCTCACCCCCTCCGTTCCCGGCGCGTCCGCCCCCGCCGCGATGGAACTGTCCGCATCCACCTTGCGCTGGCGCAGGCTGCGCCGCAACAAGGCGCTGCTGGCCGGTGGCGGCATCCTGCTCATCATCGTGCTGATCGCGCTGCTGGCGCCGTGGATTTCCCCGCACGACCCGTACTTCCAGGACCTGGCCTACCGCACCGCGCCGCCCGTCTGGTACGCCAAGGGCACGTGGCTGCATCCGCTGGGCACCGACCAGCTGGGCCGCGACTATATGTCTCGCCTGTTCTACGGCGCGCGCATTTCGCTGTTGATCGGCGTCAGCGTGGCGTTGATATCCGGAATCATCGGCACCGCCATGGGCATGGCCGCCGGCTACTTCGGCGGCAAGGTCGACATGGCCGTGTCGTTCCTGATCACCACCCGTTTGTCCATGCCCGTGATCCTGGTGGCGCTGGCCACGGTGGCCATCGTCGGTGGTTCGCTGTGGGTGGTGATCCTGGTGCTGGGCTTTTTGAAATGGGACCGCTACGCCGTGGTCATGCGCAGCGCCACGCAGCAGGTGCGGTCGCTGGAATACGTGGCGGCGGCGCAGGCGGCCGGCGCGTCCACGTGGCGCATCGTGTGGGGCGAAGTGCTGCCCAACGTGGTGCCGCAGCTGATCGTGATTGCCACGCTGGAAGCGGCCAGCGCCATCTTGCTGGAAGCCTCGCTGTCGTTCCTGGGCCTGGGCGTGCAACCGCCGCTGCCGTCCTGGGGGCTGATGATTTCCGAAGCCAAGGCGTACATGTTCTTTTCGTTCTGGCTGATCGCCATTCCGGGTTCGGCGCTGGCGTTGTTGATCTTTGCGATCAACCTGGCCGGCGACGGGCTGCATCAACTGCTGACGCCTGAAGAGAGGGCCTGACCATGGCCGACAAAGAAATTGTGCTGGACGTGCAAGGGCTGACGGTCGACATCGCCACGCCGCGCGGGCCGCTGCACGCCGTGCGCGACGTGTCGTTCCAGGTCAAGCGCGGCGAAACGCTGTGCCTGGTGGGCGAATCGGGCTGCGGCAAATCGATGACGTCGCTGGCCATCATGGGCCTGTTGCCCAAGGCGGCCAAGCGCACGACACGCCGCTTGGCGGTGTTGGGCGAAGACCTGTCCACCGCGCGTAGCCGCCGCATCAATGCGCTGCGCGGCAGCAAGATGGCGATGATTTTCCAGGAACCGATGACGGCGCTGAACCCCGCCTACGCCATCGGTGAGCAACTGACCGAACACTACATCCACCACCGCCATGCCAGCCAGCAACAGGCGCGCGACCGCGCGGTGGAACTGCTGGAAAAGGTGGGCATCGCCTCGGCCGGACAACGCCTGACGCAATATCCGCACCAGCTTTCCGGCGGCCTGCGCCAGCGCGTGATGATAGCCATGGCGCTGATGTGCGGCCCGGAACTGCTGATTGCCGACGAGCCCAGCACGGCGCTGGACGTCACCATCCAGGCGCAAATCCTGCGCTTGCTGGCGGACTTGCAGGCCGAGCTTGGCATTGCCATGGTGCTGATCACCCACGACCTGGGCGTGGTGGCGCGCATTGCGCAGCAGGTGGCGGTGATGTATGCGGGGCAGATCGTCGAGGAAGGCCCGGTCAAGGACATCTTCGCCACGCCGCGCCATCCGTACACAGAGGGTTTGCTGGGCTGTATCCCCGTGCCCGGGCGCACCCCGCCCGGCGAATCGCTGGGCACGATACCCGGCGTGGTGCCGTCATTGGTGGGCGAGCTGCGCGGCTGCGCCTTTGCCGACCGTTGCCGCTACGTGCAGCCGCAATGCCGCGACACCGTGCCCGTGCACGGCCAGCCGCCGCATCAACAATGGCGCTGCATCCGCGTTGAAGAAGGAGTCCTGGCATGAGCGCGCTGTTGCAAGCCGAAGCCGTCAGCCGGCAATTTTCGATCCGTTCGGGCATGTTCCGGCCGCGCAGCACGCTGCACGCCGTCAACGGCGTGGACCTGGCCGTGGAACGCGGCGCGGTGCTGGGCATCGTGGGCGAATCGGGCTGCGGAAAGTCCACGCTGGCCCGCATGCTGCTGGGCCTGACGCCGCCCAGCGAAGGCGCCATCAAGCTGGACGGCCAAGACATCCGCCAGATGGACCGCCGCGCGCTGGCGCGCCGGGTGCAGCCGATTTTCCAGGACCCATATTCGTCCTTGAACCCGCGCCGGTCCATCGCGTCCATCGTGTCGCTGCCGCTTGAGGTGCACGGCATCGCCAACCCCAAGATGCACAAGGCCATCGAGATGCTGGAACGCGTGGGCCTGCCTCCCCGGCTGGCGCACAACACGCCGGGGCAGCTGTCCGGCGGCCAGCGCCAGCGCGTGGCGATTGCGCGCGCGCTGGTCATGAACCCGGAAATCGTCATCTGCGACGAGCCGACATCCGCGCTGGACGTATCCGTGCAAGCGCAGATCATGAACCTGCTGATGGAACTGCGGCGCGAGTTCAACCTGACGTATGTGTTCATCAGCCATAACCTGGCGGTGGTGGAACACATCGCCACGCATGTGGCGGTGATGTACCTGGGGCGTGTGGTGGAATCGGCGCCCACGGCCAAGTTGTTCCACGACCCGCACCATCCCTATACGCAGGCCTTGCTGGCGTCGGTGCTCACGCCCGAACCGGGCCTGGGCATTCCGGACATGGGCTTGGGCCTGTCGTTCCCCGACCCCTTGCATCCGCCGCCCGGTTGCCCGTTTCACCCGCGTTGCCAACACGCCATGCCGCAATGCAAGGTGGAGCGGCCCGCACTGACGCTGCGTGACGGGTCCGTGGTGGCTTGCCATCTGTATCCCGAATCCGGCGCTGCATCGACCGCGGCATCTGCTTCCATTTCTAGTGCTGCTTCCCTTTCCTCTTCAATTCCCAACTCCACCGGAGCCCGCTCATGACCCGCGAGCAAGCCATCGCCCAAGCAGAACAGTGTTTTGATTCGGGCGCCTTCCGCGCCCTGCTGGCGCGGCGCCTGGCGCTGCCCACCGAAAGCCAGAACCCCGAGCGCGCCGCCGTGCTGGCCGACTACCTGGAATCCGAGATCCGCCCGGCCTTCGAGGCGCTGGGTTTCACCTGCCGCACCCTGACGCATCCCAAGGCGCTGGCGCCCTTCCTGTACGCCGAGCGCATCGAAGACGCCGCCCTGCCCACCGTGCTGGGCTATGGCCACGGCGACGTCATCCGTGGGCTGGAAAAGGAATGGAAGGAAGGCTTGACGCCCTGGGCGCTGACCGAAGCCGAAGGCCGCTGGTATGGCCGGGGCATTGCCGACAACAAGGGGCAGCACACGATCAACATGGAAGCGCTGCGGCTGGTGCTAGAAGCGCGCGGCAAGCTGGGCTTCAACGCCAAGTATCTGATTGAAATGGGCGAAGAGACGGGCTCGATGGGCTTGCGCGAACTGTGCGCCGAATATCGCGACATGCTGGCGGCCGACTTGCTGATTGCATCCGACGGCCCGCGTCTTGCCCCCCAGCGCCCCACCATCTTCCTGGGCGCGCGCGGCAGCCTGAACGTTGATCTGTCTATCGAGGCACGGGCCGGCGGCCACCATTCGGGTAACTGGGGTGGGCTGATTTCCAACCCAGGCATTCAGCTGGCGCACGCCATATCGACCATCGTGTCGCCCACCGGGCAGATCCGTATTCCGGAATGGGTGCCGACCGAACTACCCGCCGCCGTGCGCCGCGCCTTGGCCGACTGCCAGGTGGACGGCGGCTCGGACGGCCCCGAGATCGAACCGGACTGGGGCGAACCTGGCCTGTCGCCCGCCGAGCGCGTGTTCGGCTGGTGCTCGTTTGAAGTGCTGGCCTACAAGACCGGCAACCCGGAAACGCCCGTCAACGCCATCCCGCCGCGCGCCTGGGCGCGTTGCCAGCTGCGCTTTGTGGTCGGCGTGGACCCGGACGACCTGATCCCGGCCCTGCGCCGGCATCTGGACAGCCACGGCTTTTCGATGGTCAAGATTGCGCTGACGCGCGAATCCATGTTCCGCGCCACGCGCATCGATCCGGACGATGCCTGGGTGCAATGGGCGGTGGATTCGCTGGAACGCACGTCGGGCCAGAAGACGGCGCTGCTGCCCAACCTGGGCGGTTCGTTGCCCAACGACATCTTCACGGATGTGCTGGGCCTGCGCACGATCTGGGTGCCGCATTCCTACCCCGGTTGCTCGCAGCACGCGCCCAACGAACACTTGCCGCCCGAACTGCTGCGCCAGGCGCTGGGGTTGATGACGGGTCTGTACTGGGACCTGGGCGCGGGCGACACGCCACCGCTGTCGCGCTGAGGTTTTCCGAGACTGGGCGCGGGGCGGGCTTGAAGCGGGCTTGAAGCGGGCTTGGGGTTGGGCTTGGGGTGGGCCGCGCGTTACTTCCCCGTTCGCAGGAAATCGATGAACCGCCGCACCTTGGCGCTGACGTGGCGGGTGTCGGGATAGACGGCGTGCACCGGCTGGCGCGGCAACGTGTACGACGGCATCACCCGCAGCAACGTGCCGCGGGCCAGGGGCTCTTCCAGCAACCAATCCGGCAAGGCGGCCACGCCACAGCCAGCTTCGGCAAAGGCCAGCAACGCCGACGCCGTGTCCGCATGCGCCACAGGCGCCACGCGCACCGCGTGGTCGCGCCCCTTGCTGTCCGTCAGCCGCCAAGGGTCGATGCGACCCGGCCGGTTGGCCAGCCAAGGCAAGGCGGCCAACGCCTGGAGCGAGCGCGGCGCGCCATGTTCGGCCAGCAGCGCCGGGCTGGCCACCAACAGCAGCTTGAATTCGCCGATGCGCGTGGCGCGGTAGCTGGAGTCCGCCAGCGCCCCCACGCGGACCGCCACATCCAGGCGTTCGCCGATCAGATCCGCTTGCGTGGAGCTGGCCTGGTAACCCACCCGAAGCGCCGGGTGCAAACGCGCGAACGCCGCCAGCGCGGGCACGACGACACGGTTGCCGTAGTCCACCGAGGCCGTCACGCGCAAGCTGCCCGATAAAGCCGCCTGGCCGGATCTTGCCTGGTCCACGGCCGCGTCCGCGTCTTGCAGCAGGCGCACACAGTCGGCATGAAAGCCCTCGCCTGCCTGCGTCAGCGCCAACCGGCGCGTGCTGCGCGTCAAGAGCGCCACGCCCAATTCCTGTTCCAGCTGCTTGACGTTGAAACTGACGACGGCCTTGGTCGTGCCCAACGCATCGGCCGCCGCCGTGAACGAACCGGCATCGACCACCGCGACGAACATCGACAGGCGATTCAGATTGATCATGGCCCGCTTCATTGTCAAAAAAACACGAACAGTATATCGGCCCACAGGCGGTGTTTCCGCGACATCGAAATTTCTAGAATGGCGTTCTTTGTTGATTACACGGCGTTATTCATGACCGACCTGTCTACCCCTAGCCTGCGCCTGGCGCTGGACGCCCACGCCCGCATCGAGCAATGGATCGGCAACGCCGATACCCCGCCGCCGGTGCTGGCCGCCCTGCTGGACGCCTTTGCGCCCGAGTTCAGCATGATTACCGCAGACGGGCAGCGGCTGCCGCCCGGCGCCCTGCCCGCCTTGTTCGCCGGACTGCGCGGCTTGCGCCCCGGCTTGAAGATCCAGATCGACGAGCTGGCCGTGCGCCATGCGGACGCCGGCGCGGCGCTGTTGACGTATCGCGAACGCCACGCCTGGAACGGCGGCGCCACACAGCGGCGCGCCAGCGCGCTGTTCATGGCGGGCGCGGATGGACAGCCGCAATGGGCGCATCTGCATGAGACCTGGGCCTGACGGTCGGGCTATATCCCCGGCGCCTATTCCTCGGCGCCTATGCCCTTGGAGGCTATATCCCCGGCAGCTATAAACAAGCGGCAAATAAATCGTTGGCGGGCGCCACGCGATTCTTTAGAGTCCAACGCCTTCGCCCGCCTCAACACGGGGTGCGGGCCTATCCCAACGAGCCGCTGTCATGCCTACCCGATTCCAAGCCGTACGCCGCACCACCCTGACTACCTTGGCCCTGACCCTGGCGCTGGCCGGCGCCGGCGCCGCGCACGCCGAACAGCGCGTTGTCCGCATCGTCGTGCCCTACGGCACGGGCGCGGTGCAGGACACCATTGCACGCGCCATCGGCGACGAACTGGGTCAGGCGTTGGGCGCGTCCATCGTGGTGGAAAACCGCGCGGGCGCGGGCGGCACGGTGGGCACCTCGCAGGTGGCGCGCGCCACCCCCGACGGCAACACCCTGGTGCTGGCCGCCGCCAGCCACAACATTGCCGGGTATCTGTACAAGAACCTGAGCTATGACCCCTACAAAGACTTCACCGGCGTGGCGTACCTGGGCAACACCGGCTACATCATCCTGGCGTCCTCCAGCCTGAACGCGAAGACCACCGCCGACTTCATCCAGGCCATCAAGGCTAAACCCGGCGCGTACGACTATGCCTCGGCCGGCAACGGCAGCGCGTCGCACCTGGGCATGGCGTCGTTCCTGGCCGCCTCGGGCGCGCAGATGCAGCACATTCCCATGAAGTCCACCGGCGACGCCGTCACCGAACTGCTGGCCGGCCGCGTCCAGGCGGTCACCGCCGCCACCATCGGCGTAACCGCCTATCGCAACGACCCGCGCGTGACGTTCCTGGCCTACACGGGCAAGACCCGCTCGCGCTTCGCGCCCGACCTGCCCACCGTCGCCGAAAGCGGCCTGCCCGGCTACGCCTTCGATTCCTGGCTAGGACTGCTGGCGCCCGCCGGCCTGCCCGCCGCCGAACGCGACAAGATCAACGCGGCGGTGAACAAGGTATTGGCGGATCCGAAGGTGCAGGCGCGCCTGGCCTCGTTGGGCGTGGAGGCCGACGCCAAGACGCCCGCACAGTTTCAGGATCTGCTGAAGGCGGATTGGGAAGCGGCGGGCAAGTTGGTCGCGGCCTCGGGCGCTCGGGTGGAATGACGGCGGGCGCGGGGCGGCGCAGTGCCCGGCGCCGCCACCGCGAATGCCATGACAATCCCCTTGTACGCGCACAGAGCCAAGTGTGACTGTGGTCCCCAAAAAAACCGGGGCCGATAAAAACGGGGGGCCAAAAAAAAGCCCCCGTCAGGAGGCTGGTCGTTGATGCCGGATGCCGTCAAGCAGCAGCCGGGTAATGAATTCCGCTATCGCACGCTGCTGGGGCGCATCCGGCATCTGGCGCGTGAAACGTTCGATGATGCCCATCAAGGACTGCGCCAACCAGTCGGGGGATATTTCGGGCCGGAACAGGCCGGCCTGCTGCTCGGCGCGGACGTTGTCGGCAATCATCGTCACCAGCTCATCCTTGAGCGCTTCCGCCTCGGCCACCTGGAAGAAACCGATGCGTGTCAGGTTGGAGTCTTCCTGCAAGATGCCCAGCAAACGCAGCACGCCGCCCTGGATGCGCTCGGCCAATTCGGCGCCTTCCAGTCCGGCGGGCAAGCGCGCTTCGGTAATCGCCTGGCGCAAGCGCTGCGCGAACATGCCCACCAGTTCATCGTAGGCCGCTTGCTTGCTGGAAAAGTACTGGTAGAACACCGGCTGCGTCACGCTGGCGCGAGCCACGATGTCGCTGATACGCGTGTGCTGGAAACCGCGCTCCGCGAACTCGGCCGCGGCAACTTCAAGTAGCTGTAGGCGGGTGCGTTCGCCTTTGGTAAGACGTTTGTCTTGCGGTGTAGAAAGGGGTCGTGCCGTCATCATCGCGAGAAAGTACACCGCTTCCCGGGTTTGCGCTACTAGTGCGCCCGGCCCGGCGCAACATGCTGTCACGCGGCCTATCGCGGTGCCCTGTCCCCTGCCTTCTTGCTGACATTTGTCTTAAAACGTCCCCGACGTCGTCACGCAACATCCTCGGCGTACGTCGTGTCGCCACCCACCTTCTTGCGGTGGGGACGCGCTTTGAAGTCAGTTGAAATCCCCGTAGCTTTTGCAACAACTTTTGGTGCCCGCGCAGCAGTAAAGTAACGCTATCGCCGTGTGCATATTGACCGTAATCCCGCGCGCGGCGGACAGGAGCAAGATCATGAAACGGTTTACAGGCCGGATGCGTGTCGTAGCGTTGGCGCTTGCCGTGGCAAGTGCGCCCGTGATGGCGGGCGGACACGGCGGCGGCTGGGGTGGCGGCGGTGGTGGATACCACGGCGGCGGCTATCACGGCGGTTACTACGGTGGTAATAATTACCACCACCACGGCGGTGGCGGCAGCAGCTCGGCCGGATGGTGGGTCGGCGGCGCCTTTGCGCTGGCTGCGGTGGGCCTGTTGCTGGCGGCCGATTCCGGCCCGACCTACGCACAAACCAGCGTCTACGCGTCGCCCGGCGTGGCCTACACCAGCCCGGTGTACGGCGCGCCGGTCTACGCGGCGCCGCCGGTGTATTCGGCCCCGCTGACGTCCGCGCCGCTGTACGCCGAGCCGCCCGTTGCCTATGCGCAACCCGAGCCGCAATACAAGCCGGTGCAGTACGAAGCAGCGCCCAAGGTCAGTTCGGCGCAGGCCAATGCCACGGCCGAATGCCAGCGCTGGGCCATGAACCAAAGCGGGTACGACCCGGCCACCATCACGCAATGGACCACGCAAGTCATGGTGGACACCTACAACCATTCGCTGGATTCGTGCATGAGCAGCCGGGGCTACCGCGCCAACTGATGCCGCTTTCCGGGTAATCCCGATTGTCCCCGCGCGCCGGCCTGCACACACTGCATGCCGGCGCGTTGCTTTACCGCGCCGTGGACATCCGCGGCGACCCAGCCGCGACACCAAGGGGAAGCCATGTTGAATTTCAAGCGGCTTGCGGGGCTTTGCGCATTCAGCGCGGCCTGCGCCGTCTCATCCATCGCCCTGGCCCAGGCCGACGCCAAGCCACAGGCGCTGACCATCGTCGTGCCTTACGGGGCGGGCGGCATCGTGGACAACACCGCGCGCGCGTTTGCCCAGAAGCTGGCCACGGAATTGGCGCGGCCGGTCGTCGTTGAAAACCGGGGCGGCGCGGGCGGCATGATCGGCATGAATACCGTTGCCCGCGCCCACGACGAGAACACGCTGGGCTTTACCGCCGTCAGCCCGGTTACGCTGTCGCCGCACGTGATGAAGACGCTGTATGACCCCTTGAAGGACCTGGCGCCGGTGGCCGCCGTGATGTATTCGCCGGTGTACCTGGTGGGCGGGCCGAAGTTCACGGGCAAGAATTTCAAGGACATGGTGGACCAGGCCAAGGCGGACCCGGACGGTTTGTCGCTGGCAACGGCGGGCGTGGGGTCGCTGGGGCATTTGATGCTGGAACAGATCAACGGGCAGGCAAAGGTGCGCATCACGCACGTGCCCTACAAGGGCATGGCGCAGATGGTGCCCGATGCGCTGGGCGGGCAGTTCACGCTGATGCTGGTCAACGCGTCGGCCCCCGTCAATACGCTGATCCAGGAAGGCAAGCTGAAGCTGCTGGCCGTGGGGTCGCCCAAGCGGTTGCCGGGCTGGCCCGAGACGCCGACCTTTGCCGAACTGGGCTACCCGATGGCGAACATGACGTCCACCTTCGGCTTTTTTGCGCCGGCGTCCACCAGCGCGGAGTTTCGGCAGCGCATGAACGCGGTGATCAACAAGGTGGCGGCCATGCCCGACATCAGCAAGCCGCTGACGGATGCGCTGAACATCATGTCGCCGGGCAGCGTCGAGCAATTCGCGTCTCAGGTGCAACGCGAATACGTGGACAACGGCAAGATCGTGAAGGCGGCGAACATCCGCGCGGAATAGGCGGGGAAAGAACGCGGAAAAAATCCCGAGCCTATGCCGAACGTATGCCGAACGCATGCCGAACATATGCCGAACGCATGCCGAACGCATGCCGAACGCATGCCGAACATATGCCGAGGAATTGCGGCATACGCGCCGCAACGGCGGCCACCTCGCGCATGCAAGGCGGACCGCTCAGCGCCGCCAACCGCGCCAGATGAAGGCCATGCCGGCGGCCAGCAGCAAGGTCGCCGGCAGTATCCAGACAAAGCCGGACGACGTGTAGACCACCTGCTCGACCGGATCGTAGTAGCGGCCCAGCTCATTGAAGTCCCACTTCCAGTAGAACGCGTACCAGGCGTAAAAGAAGAATGCGGACAGGGCCAGGCACAGCACGGCGGCAAGGCGCAGCAGTTGACGGGACGATCGTGATGAATGTGACGATCGTGATGAATGTAAGGGATGCGAAGAACGCGACGAATTCGACCGACGCGACCGATTCGACCAAAGCGACGAATTCGACCAAAGCGACCCGCGCCCAGCGGCGGATTGCGTTGCGCTGGAATCGCTGCCGGCTTGCGTTCCGAGCCGTTTGCGGGATGCGCGGACAGCTGACGCCGCCACCAACCCCACCAACATCACCAACGCCAGCCCTCCCAGCAGCACCAGAACGCCAACGCTAGCCCACATCCCGGGCCTCCAGCTGTGCCAGCCACGCCTGGGCGTCCGCCCATTGCTTTTCGCTGAAGACGCGCACGCCGGCGCGGGTCAGCAATTGAGCTGTGACGCCCACGCCGGATTGGCGCCGGCCAGCAAAATGACCGTCGTAGACATAGCCGCTGCCGCAAGACGGGCTGCCTTCCTTCAAGACGGCAATGCGAATGCCGTGTTGCCGGGCAAGCGCCAGCGCGGCATGGGCGCCCTGCACAAAAGGCACCGTGACATCCTGCCCCGTTACCGCGATGACGCGCGCGCCGCTGGCCAACACGTCGGCGGCACGCTTGCCCGCCTCGATTTCAGCGGGCGGGCGCGGCACGGGCATGCCGCCCGCCACCTCGGGGCAGACGGGCACGACCCGGCCTTCGTCGCGCCAGCGCGCCAGCACCGCGTCACCGTGAGGCACCCCGCGCCCGTCGTAGCGCACGGGGTTGCCCAACAGGCACGAACTGATGAGCACATATTGCATCGGCAAGCCCCAGGCTGACGATGACGCCCTGACGAATCAGGACGCCGAGTCGTCCGACTTGCGCGTGCGGCGCGTACGGCTGGCCGACTTGGCGGGCGCGGCATCCGCGTCGGCCGGGGCGGCGTTATCGGCCGACTGCGCCGCGCGCTTGCCGGCGGGCTTGGCTGCCGTTTTTGCTGCGGTTTTGGAGGCCGACTTCGTTGCGGTCTTGGCTGCGGTCTTAGTTGCGGTCTTAGTTGCGGTCCCGGTTGCGGTCCCGGTTGCGGTTTTGGACGGCGTCTTCGTTGCCGTCTTGGCCGCGGACTTGGCTGCCGTGTCGCTTGCCGTGTCGCTTGCCTTACCGGCGGTCTTGTCCGACGCCGTCTCAGCCGTCGTATCGGCCGCTGACTTACTCGCCGACTTGGCCGGCGTCTTCGCTGCCGACTTGGCGGCAGGCTTGGCTTGCGGCTTGGACGATTCCGATGCGGAAGCGGACGTGGGCGCAGCCGGTTCGGTGATCCGGCGCAGCACGGCGCCCTCGAACGGGTCGGTGACCTTGGCCGGCGCCTTGTTGCCCGGCTCGCGGCGCGCCTCGGCGGGCGCTTCAACAAACGTCCACTCGGCAATATTCACGGCCGGCAGCGGTTGGCGTGCTTGCGGCAACGGCGTCGGCATGGGCGGCAGGCGCGACGGCTGCACAGGCTTGGACGCCTGGGCACGGGCCAGCGCATCGGCGCGCATGGCGTCAACCTTGGCGGCTTCACGAGCGGCGGCTTGCGCGGCTTGCTCGGCGGCGGCGGCGGTAGCCGCTGCCGCGGTGGCCGCAGCAGCGGCGGCGTCGGCGGCCTTGGCAGTATTGGCCTGGACGTCGTCCGACGGGTTCCCCGGCGACGATTCGCCCACCGCCGACTCACTGGCCAGGGCGTTTACGTGCGTGCCGTGACGGGCGCGATCGCGCCCACGGTCCCGGCCACGATCACGTCCGCGATCTCGCCCGCCTTCGCGTCCGCCACGGCCCCGATCGCGCTCACCTTGGCGCTCACCCTCGTGCTCACCCTCACGCGCGGCGACGGGGGCTTGCCCGGTAGTGGACGCATCATCCTCTGTGGACACACCCGTCACCGGCGAAGCCTGCGGCGCGGCAAACGTTTCATCGGCGTCGGCGGCAACGGGCGAGGCCGAATCCGCGTCAAACGAAGCAGACTCGTCCTGCGCCAGCGTCTCACCGCCGGCATCGTTGGCGCCCTGCTCGGCCGAATAGCCGGTGCCGCGGCCCGACCGGCGGCCCCCGCGCGATTTGCGGGAAGAGCGGGATTGGGACTGAGATTCTTCCTGGGCGGCGTCGCCTTGCGCGTCGTCAGCATCCGCCACGGCAGCCTGGCGCGATGGCGCGTTGCGCCCGCCGTTGCCATTGGCCGCGCGGTTCACCGGCGGCGCGGCGTCGATGCTGTCGCGATACACGTACGTGCCCGATTTTTCTTCGCGGCCCACGTCCAGCAAGCCGCGCGACTGCGCTTCATCCAGCAGGTTGCCGAAGGCGCGAAAGCCGTAGTACGACTCGTTGAAATCCGGCTTGCGGCGCTTCAGCGCATCTTTCAGCGCCGACGCCCAGATCTTGCCGCTGTCGCCGCGTTCAGCCATCAGCGCTTCGAAGGTCTCGACGACCATGTCGACGGCCTGGGTCTTGCGGGCTTCCAGTTCTTCCTTGCGGCGAATCTCTTCGTCAGGCGTGCGGCGCTGCGCGGTGCCGGCGGCGGCGCCGCCGCGATTGTCGCGGCGGGCGTCGGCGGTGCGCTGGCCTTCGCGCGCCAGGTCGTCATAGAAAATGAATTCGTCGCAGTTGGCAATCAGCAGGTCCGACGTGGATTGCTTGACGCCGACGCCGATCACCTTCTTGTTGTTCTCGCGCAGCTTTGACACCAGCGGCGAAAAGTCGGAATCGCCGCTGATGATCACGAAGGTATTGACGTGCGACTTGGTGTAGCAGAAGTCCAGCGCGTCCACGACCAGCCGGATATCGGCCGAATTCTTGCCCGATTGGCGCACGTGCGGAATTTCGATCAGCTCGAAGTTCGCCTCGTGCATGGGGGCCTTGAATTCCTTGTAGCGTTCCCAGTCGCAATAGGCCTTTTTAACCACGATGCTGCCCTTGAGCAGCAGCCGTTCCAGCACAGGCCGGATGTCGAACTTCTGGTATTTGGTGTCCCGCACACCCAGCGCCACGTTCTCGAAGTCGCAGAAAAGCGCCATGCTGACGTTTTCGTTGGGGGTAGTCATTTTCTTCTCCAAAGCCGCGGCGGCCACGTGCTTCGGGCCGCCAGATAGCGCTCATGATATACATATCCGGCTTCACCCCCCCCGCCTTGGCGCAATTTTCCCCACGCGCCACCTCGACCCGGCCCTATTTCCAACGCGGCCGATCGGGTTCCTGACAGCATCCCTTAAGCCGGCGCTTACCGGCCCTTTCCCCCCGCTTTCCGGTGGATTGACTCGGCCGCGCGCTGGCTAGAATTCCCGACAATCCGGCATTCCGGCTCGGCGTGCCATTCCCTTCGGGCAAGATCCATGAATCCGTCTACCCTCATCGGCGCCGCCGTCGGCCTGCTTACCCTTGTCATCGTCGTGGCGCTGTCCGCTACCGACGCCAGCATGTACCTGAACCTGCCCGGCCTGGCCATCGTGCTGGGCGGCACCTGCGCGGCGCTCTTCATCGCCTATCCGCTGCCGGAAGTGCTGCGTATCTTCAAGCTGGTGCGCACCGTGTTCCGCAACGACCAGCACGATCAGCAACGCGACATCGAAGAGCTGGTGTCCATGGCGCAACTGTGGATGAACACGGATGTGCACAAGGTCGAGCAGGAACTGAAGAAGGTGTCGAACCCGTTTCTGCGTACGGGCGTGCAGCTGATTATCGACAACACCCCCGAAGACCAGATCATTGAAGTGCTGCAATGGCGCGTGGCGCGGTTGCGCGCCCGCGAGCAGGCCGAAGCGCAGATGTTCCGCGTCTTGGCCACGTTCGCGCCCGCCTTCGGCATGCTGGGCACGCTGGTGGCGCTGATCAATCTGATGGCCGTGCTGGGCGACGGCAGCATGACGATGATCGGCCAGCATCTGGCCGTGGGGCTGATGACGACGTTCTACGGCATCTTGCTGGCCAACCTGATCTGCAAGCCCATCGCGCTGAAGCTGGAACGCCGCACCGCGCGCCGCGTCGAATCCATGAACATGGTGCTGCAAGGCATCTCGATGATGTGCGAGAAGCGCGGCCCGGCCATGGTGCGCGAAACGCTCAATTCGTTCGTGCTGCACGTCGAAGACGAAATCTATGACGGCGGCCAGGGCGCAGCCAAGGCCAAGGCCAAGACGGAAGGCCAGGTCAAGCCGGTCCCCGCGTCCACCCAAGCCGCCGCGCAGCCCGTGTCCATCACCCGTCCGGCCGCCGTGCGTCAATGAGCCTGATTTCACCTTCCCTGGCGCAGCGGATCGAACAGGCCCGCCAGGCCCAACTGCGCGCCCAGAAAGCGGCGGACAACAGCGGCTGGCGCCCCAGCAAAAGCGACCGCAAGGACCGCTACGCGCGCTGGCACGTGGACGAAACGCCCGAGCAAGACGCCGAGAACTGGCTGCTGAGCTATCTGGACCTGATCACCCTGCTGCTGGCGATGCTGGTGGTGATGCTGGCCGTCTCGCGCCTGCATGGCCAGCCGACGGAAGCATCGGGCAAGCCGATTGAATTGGTGGGCACGCTGGCCACCGCCGGGCTGCCCAAGTACGACGGCGAATACGCCGAGTTCGACGCCGTCGCCATTCCGGCCAGCTGGGCCGAGCCGCCCGCCCCTGCCGCCACGGCTGACGCCGCCCCCGCCGAGGACGGCGAGAAAGTGGCCGATGCCGCGCCGCCGCTGAAGGCGCCGTCCAAGGAATCGTTGGGCCTGGGCGACCTGGCCAAGTCGGTGGATGTGATCATCAACGAGCAGTCCGTCAGCTTCCGCATCAGCAATGAATTGCTGTTCCCGTCCGGCCAGGCCACGCTGAGCCCGTCCGGTCTGGACGTGATCAAGCGCCTGGCCACCATCCTGAACAAGAACGCGTACCAGGTGTCGGTGGAAGGCCATAGCGACCCGGTGCCGATCCAGACGCGCCAGTTCGCCTCGAACTGGGAACTGTCCAGCAGTCGCGCCACCAGCGTGCTGCGCGAGTTGGTGCGCGACGGCGTGGCCGCCGACCGCCTGCGCGCGGTGGGCTATGCCGAAACGCGGCCCATCGAATCGAACGACACGCCGGCCGGCCGCGCCGCCAACCGCCGCGTCGAGCTGATCATGGACATTGCGCCCAAGCAGATCGCCGCCAAGGCCGCGCCGTCTTCGGCGCCGGCGACCGGGGAAAAGGCGGCAACGGCTGCGACGGTGCCCGCTGCGAAAACGGCCGCGCCTCAGCCGGCCGCACCTATGCCGGCAGCACCCAAGCCGGCCGCCACGGCGGACAGCGCAGCCGCGCGATCCTGAGCGTGTCTTGTCAAAGAAAAACCGGCCCAGCCGGTTTTTCTTTGCCATTGATTCCCCGGCGCAAAGGCTGACAAAAGCCTCACGCCTGGGGTGGCGTGGCGCCGCGCGGCGGCGTTAAGCTCGCCCCATCGGCCTGTCGGCCAGAACCGGGAAAAACCATGTCCTATATGTTGCTGATCGTAGAACCCGTAGGCCAACGCGCCCAGCGCACGCCCGACGAAGGCCGCGAGGCCTACGCGCAAATGGTGCGCTACGCCGAAGACCTGAAAGGCCGGGGCCTGCTGGTCAGCGCCGAATCGCTGAAGTCGGAATCCGAAAGCGTCCGGCTACAGGTCCGCAACGGCGAGCGGTCCTTGATGGACGGCCCGTTTGCCGAAGCCAAGGAAATGATCGGCGGCTTCTTCCTGCTGACGGTGGACACGCGCGAAGAAGCGCTGGCCGTGGCGGCCGAGTGCCCGGCGGCCGAATGGGCCACGGTAGAAGTCCGGGAGCTTGGACCGTGTTTCATGTGAACACGCAGTGTCGTCATTGCGACACCCCCACCATTTGCACGAATGACTGCACTTACATAAACTGCATGCATCGAATGCATATGGAGGCAACGCATCATGCCTATGTTGACTGTCCGGAACATCTCCGACGAAGTGCACCGCGCGCTGCGCGTGCGGGCGGCCCAGCATGGCCGCAGCACGGAAGCGGAGGTGCGCGCCATTCTGGAAGATGCCGTCAAGCCCGAAGGTCGGGTCAAGCTGGGTTCGCTGCTTGCGCGTATCGGCAACCAAGCCAAACTGACCGACCAGGAAGCCGCCCTGTTCGACCAACGCGACAAAACGCCTGCCGCGCCGCCGAGGTTCGAATGATTCTGCTGGATACCAACGTCATCTCCGAGCCGCTGCGCCAGGCGCCATCCGATGCCGTCATTGCCTGGATCGACAGGCAGCCGCTGGAAACCCTGTTTCTATCGGCGGTCACGGTTGCCGAATTGCGTTTTAGCGTGGCCTGCATGGCTGCCGGCAAGCGCCGCAACGTCTTGCAAGACAGTCTGGAACAACAAGTGCTGGCGCTATTTGCCGGGCGCGTGCTGCCTTTCGACACCGCCGCAAGCCAGCAGTACGCCGCTTTGATGGCGCGTGCGCGGGCCTCGGGCCAGGCAATTGCCGCGGCGGATGGATACATCGCCGCCACCGCCGCTGCGCACGGCATGAGCGTCGCCACGCGGGACGTGGCGCCTTTTACGGCGGCGGGCGTTTCAGTGATCGATCCCTGGCAGTCGTAGCGCGTCAGCAATTGCCTTTCTTGGCTTGCCCCGGCGGACAGAAGCCGCCACGGCCGCCACCGTCATGCGGATCAACCACCACGGACCCGCTGGGGGTGTAAACGGCGCAGCCGGACAGCAGCGAAACCAGCAAGGCAAAACTACAGAGCATTCTCATGTCGATATTCAGGGCAAGGGGTTTGAAACGCTGGCAGTGTATGGGGACAGGCTGCAACCAGGGCTGCACCTTGGTAACAAGCTGTTGACCCTGGTAGTTACCCGAATATTTGCGGATTGATGTCGATTGATGTCGATTTGAAGGAACGCCGTTCGTCGTCTTGATACCCACCCCATCAAGGAGAGACCCATGCGTTTCATGATCCTCGTCCGGGCAACGCCCGACAGCGAAACCGGCATGATGCCCGACGAAAGCCTGCTGGCCTCGATGCTGGCGTACCACGAAGCCTTGGCCAAGGCCGGCGTGCTGCTCGATGCCAACGGCCTGCACCCCACGTCCAAAGGTTGGCGCGTACAGTACTCGGACGGCCAGCGCCAGGTCATCGACGGGCCGTTTGCGGAAACGAAGGAATTGATTGCCGGCTACACCCTGATTCAAGTGCGCTCGCGCGAGGAAGCGATGCAATGGGCGCTGCGCTTTCCGCAGCCCTTTCCCGGCCAGCCCTGCGAGATTGAAGTGCGCCAACTTTTTGAGCTGGACGAATTCGAACCCAGCAAGGAAGTGGAACGCTTTCGTGACTTGACCGGCCCCACCCGCTGACCCCGCCTTTGATCCCACCGCCCCTTCCCGGAGACCCCCCATGCCCAAGAAGATATTCGTCAACCTCGCCATCGGCGACATGCAGAAATCGCAAGCCTTTTTCAAGCAACTGGGCTTCAGCTTCAATCCGCAGTTCACCAACGACCAGGGCGCCTGCATGGTCATCAGCGACGACATCTACGCCATGTTGCTGACGCGCGATTTCTTCAAGGGCTTCACCAGCAAGCCGCTGGTTGACGCCACCAAGGCAACGGAAGTGCTGCTCTGCCTGTCTTGCGACAGCCGCGCCGAAGTTGATGACCTGGTGGCCCGCGCCGTGGCGGCTGGTGGCACCGCGCCGCGCGAACCGCAGGACCACGGCTTCATGTACGGGCACGGCTTCGAGGACCCGGACGGCCATATCTGGGAGCTGGTCTACATGGAGCCCGGCCACGTCGAACAATCCGGCCAAACCGACAAAGCCGACCAAACCGTCAAAACCGATCAGACCGGACAGGCATGACACAAGCGGCCACGCATCGCGCTATCGAGGCGGTCTGGCGGATCGAGGCCGCCAGCGTCATCGCCGGCGTCGCGCGGCTGGTGCGCGACGTCGGGCTGGCCGAAGAACTGGCGCAGGATGCGCTGG
Organism: Achromobacter sp. RT286_PF; assembly: GCF_059760425.1. Classification (NCBI taxonomy): domain Bacteria; kingdom Pseudomonadati; phylum Pseudomonadota; class Betaproteobacteria; order Burkholderiales; family Alcaligenaceae; genus Achromobacter; species Achromobacter sp. RT286_PF. The sequence goes on along the minus strand of NZ_JCBAMR010000014.1, from coordinate 110,671 downwards.
TGGCCGCCCTGGAACGCTGGCCCGACACCGGCGTGCCGGACAACCCGGGAGCCTGGCTGATGACGACCGCAAAAAACCGCGCCCGCGACCGCTTGCGGCTGGACGCGCTGCACACCCGCAAGCACGAGCAGATCGGCCACGAACTTGAAGCCTTGCAGGCGGACGTGGAGCCCGACTTTGTCGATGCGCTGGACGCCGCGCGCCAGGACGATATCGGCGACGACCTGCTGCGCCTGCTGTTTACCGCTTGCCACCCGGTCTTGTCCACCGACGCGCGCGTGGCATTGACGTTGCGGCTGTTGGGCGGGCTGTCCACCGCCGAGATCGCCCGCGCGTTCCTGGCGTCGGAATCCACCATTGCACAGCGCATCGTGCGCGCCAAGCGCAACCTGACGGCGGCCAACGTGCCGTTTGAAGTCCCCGCCGCGCAAGACCGCGGGGCGCGGCTGGCCTCTGTGCTGGAAGTCATATACCTGATCTTCAATGAAGGCTATTCGGCCACGTCCGGCGACCACTGGACGCGCCCGGCGCTGTGCGACGAGGCGCTGCGCCTGGGGCGCATCCTGGCCGAACTGAGCCCGGACGAGGCCGAGGTGCACGGGTTGGCGGCGTTGATGGAACTGCAAGCCTCGCGCCTGCATGCGCGCACGGACGCCCAGGGCCGGCCCGTCCTGCTGATGGACCAGGACCGCGCCCGCTGGGACCCCTTGCTGATCCGGCGCGGGCTGGCCGCCCTGGCCCGCGCCGCCGCGCTGGGCGGGCCGCCCGGCCCTTATGTCCTGCAAGCCGAACTTGCCGCCTGCCACGCGCGCGCGGCAACGCCCGGCGACACCGACTGGCCGCGCATCGTTGCGCTGTACGACGCGCTGGTGCAGTTGGTGCCCTCGCCCGTGGTCGCGCTGAACCGCGCCGTGGCCGTGGGCATGGCGTTCGGGCCACAAGCGGCGCTGGATTTGGTCGACGCGCTGGCCGACGAGCCCGCGCTGGCCAACTACCACTGGCTGCCCAGCGTGCGCGGCGACCTGCTGGCCAAATTAGGCCGCATCGCCGAAGCGCACGAACAATTCGAGCGCGCGGCCGGCATGACCCGCAACGCTCGCGAACGCGAACTGTTGCAGGGGCGAGCGAAAGCGATGCGGGAATAGCCGCTTTGTCTTCGACTTTGGCTCCGGCTTCGGCTTCGGCTTTGGCTTCGACTTTGGCTCCGGCTCCGGCTTCGACTTTGGCTTCGGCTTCGGCTTCGGCTTCGGCTTCGGCTTCGGCTTCGGCTTCGGCTTCGACTTCGACTTCGACTTCGACTTCGACTTCGACTTCGGCTACAGCTTCGACTTCGGCTACGGCTCTGGCTCCGGCTCCGACTTCGGCTTCCCCTTGGCCCGGGGCCTGCATTGGCTTCATACACGCCGACGCATCCACCGATTCCGCACCGTGCTTAAATCCGAAGCATGGCTTCCCCGCTCGCCGCCTCCCCGTTCTCTGCCACCCCCGACGCTCCCGCCCTGACGGGCGTGCCGGCGGCGTTCGATCATCCCAATGACCGCGCCGAATTCCGCCGCGCCGCGCATCTGCCCGGCGTGGAGCTGTACCGCGCGCACATCATCCGCCACGCCTTCGAACCCCACACGCACGAAGCCTATGGACTGGGCGCCATCGAATCCGGCGTCGAACGCTTCCGGTATCGCGGTGCGGACCACCTGGCGCCTTCGGGCTCGGTCGTGCTGATGAACCCCGACGAACTGCACACCGGCCGCGCCGAAACGGTGGGCGGCTGGCGCTATCGCATGGCGTACATCGACTCCGACGTGGTGGCGCGGGTATCTGGCGAAAGCGGCTGGTGGTTCAACGCGGCCGTCGGCCATGACGCGGCCAGCGCGCAGCGCGTCACCGCCCTGCTCGACTGTTTATGGCAGGCACATGAACCGCTGGCTTTCGACAGCGCGCTGTATACGCTGGTCTATGAATTCCGCCGTCACGCCCGGGTGCCGAATAACGCGCCGACCGAGGGCGCGCCGCGTTTTGCGCCTGTCATCGACTATCTGCGGGCAAACCTGTCGCGCCGCTTGACGCTGGACGAGCTGGCGGCGGTGGCCGGACTCAGCCCCTTTCATTTCCTGCGACGCTTTCAGTCGCACTATCACGCCACGCCGCAGCAAATGCTGATGGCACTGCGGCTGTTCGAAGCCAAGCGCCTGTTGGCCGATGGCATTGCGCCGGCGCAGGTGGCGCTGGCAGCGGGTCTGACCGACCAGGCGCATTTGACGCGGTCATTTTCACGCCGCTACGGCGTGACGCCCGCCCGCTATCAGAAGCAGGTGCGCCGATAGGCAGGCGCGCGCCCACCTTCGAATCCGGAACAGGATAAGGACCCACCGCAAGCGCCAAGCGCCCAGCGGCTGCGCGCACGCGCCGGCCGCACCGCAATCTGGTACAAGATTTACCGGCCCGCCCTGGCTAGACTGCCCCATCGATACGCAGGAGAGCTAGGCATGTGGGCAGGAACCCTTTACGCGCTGGCCGCGGGCTTGATGTGGGGGCTGGTATTCGTGGGGCCATTGTTGCTGCCGGAATATCCGGCCGCGCTGCAATCGGTGGCGCGCTACCTGGCCTTTGGCCTGATTGCGCTGCCGCTGGCATGGCTGGACCGCAACCGGCTGCGGCAACTGCGCCGTGCCGACTGGATCGAGGCGCTGAAACTGGCCGCCATCGGCAACCTGCTGTACTACCTGTGCCTGGCCAGCGCCATCCAACGCGCGGGCGGCCCCGTGCCCACGATGATCATCGGCACGCTGCCGGTCGTGATTGCCGTGTGCGCCAACCTGCGTAACGCGCGCCGCGACGGCAAGTTGCCGTGGAAGCGGCTGGCCCCCTCGCTGGCCTTGATCGCGTTCGGCATCGGCTGCGTCAACCAGGTAGAGCTGCAAGCGTTGCGCCAGGACGCGGATGCCGCCTTGTCGCGCTACGCAGTAGGTGCCCTGCTGGCGCTGGTAGCCGTCGCCTGCTGGACCTGGTATCCGCTGCGCAATGCCGACTGGCTGCGGGCGCACCCAGACCGCAGCCCCAGCACCTGGGCCACCGCGCAAGGGCTGGCGACGTTGCCGCTGGCGCTGGCGGGCTACGGGCTGCTGTGGATCGGCATGGCCGCCGCCGATAGTGGCTTTGACATGCCGCTGGGTCCCAACCCGGAACGCTTCCTGGGCTTGATGATTGCCATCGGGCTGTTCGCCTCCTGGCTGGGCACGCTGTGCTGGAACGAAGCCAGCCAGCGCTTGCCCACCGCGCTGGCCGGCCAGCTCATCGTCTTCGAAACGCTGGCCGCGCTGGCGTACGCCTTCATCCTGCGCGGCACCATGCCGCAGCCGCTGACAATGGTGGGCATTGCGTGCCTGATCGTGGGCGTGTTGCGCGCAGTGCGCGTCAAGCCGGTGCCGGTCCCCGTGGCGCTATAGCGGGTTCTGCACGCGCACAAGTCGCTCAGCATCAGCATGCAAAACGTAGCCTGCACAGGACGGCCTTTGATAGGCCCCTACAAGCGTGCCGCACGCACGCGCCGCAAGGCGGCCGCGATCAACACGCCGCCCAGGCCCGCCGCCAGCACGATGGTCGACGCCGCGCTCCATCCGTAGCGGTCGATCACGCCGCCCACGGTGACCGGCCCGATCACCTGCCCCAGGTTGCTTCCCTGCATCACCAGCCCGACCGACGCCGCCGTCAACGCCGGACGCGGCGCGACCAGCGGCGCCGTGCCCAGCAAGGTGGCGGGGATCAGGCCACCGACTGCCGAGAACAGCACGCACAGCAAGAAGGTCGGCATGGCCGGCAGCACGGAACGGAAAATCAATAGCGCCACCACCCCCATCGTCACGCCGGCGCAGGCAATCAAGGTGGATCGCCGCCAGCCGCGCGCCAGCAGCACGCCCGCGCCCAGGTTGCCGACGATGTTGGCGGCGCTGGCGATGGCGCTGTACAGGCCTGCCTGGGCCAGCGTCAGGCCAAGCTGATCCATCAGCAGCACCGGCAGGAAGGTGAACAGCGCGAAGAACATCAGGCTGTAGAGCGTGAACGACAAGGCCAGCAGCACCGGCCCGGCCGCGCTCAGCGTATCAACGGTATCCTGCCGCATGCCGCGCCAGGACAAGGGCGCGGGGGCAGCAGCTTGCCCAGCCGGCAGCAGCGCGGCCACGCTGGCCAGCGACACGATCACTGCCGCGCCCGCGCACCACCAAACTGCCTGCCAGTGCTCGAACGTCTGCGAGGCCAGCATGGCAATGGCCATGCCGGTGGGCATGTAGCAACTCCAGAGAGCAAAGGCAAAATCCCGACCGGACGCGGACACCAGGCGCTGCAAGGCGGCCGGGCCGGCCACGGTAATCATCAGAAAACCCAGGCCTTCGACCACGCGGGACGCCAGCAATAGCGCGTAGCTGGGCGCGATGGCGCCCATGGCCGTGCCGAGCGCCGTGGCCAACAAGCCCAGCAACAACATGCGGCGGGCGCCGAAACGCGCGATCACGCCGCCGGCGGCGATGCCTCCCACGACGCCTAATAGGGAAAACACGGCGGTCAGCGTGCCGATTGACGCCAGATCCAGGCCCATGTCCTGGCGCAACAGCGGCGCGGCAATGATGACCTTGCCCACCTGTAGCGACGCCACCACGCCCGCGCCCACAATGGCCCCCACGCCGGCCCAACGGGTTTCAACCTGGTTCATGCCTGCCTCATTACCCATGCGAAGGCGCCAGCATGCCCGCCCCGCACGATCTTGAGAAGTGATTATTTTTCGATGAGAATGATCGACGGAATAGATCAACCCGCCCGATTTAACCGGCCTGAACCGAAGCAAACCGAACCGAACCGAACCGGCCACCGGCCCGCCCGATGATAGACGCCCTGACCCTGGACCAATTGCGTGTGTTCGTCGCCGTGGCCGATGCCGGCAGCTTTCGCGCGGCCGCGCGCAGCCTGTCCCGCGTGCAGTCGGCGGTCAGCCACGCCATTGCGAATATGGAACAGCAATTGGGCGTGACGTTGTTCGACCGCGCCGGCCATCGCCCCGTGATGACGCCCCAAGGCCAGGCGCTGCTTGCCAACGCGCGCGACATCCTGCTGCGGGTGGACGCCATGCGCGCTCGTGCTCAGGGTATGGGCACGGGGGTCGAACTGGAACTGTCACTGGTCGTGGACACCTTGTTTCCCATTGCCGACGTGGGCGCGGCGCTGAAGGCCATGCACGCCACCTATCCCACAGTGGCCACGCGCGTGGCGGTCTTGCCGCTGGGCGGTCCCATCGAGGCGCTGCTGTCGGGCAGCCATACGCTTGGGATCGTTGCGGGCGAGCACTTCCGCCATCCACGGATCGCCGTGCAGGCCTTGTCGTCGGTGCAGATGGTGGCGGTGGTCGGCGCCGGCCATCCTTTGGCGCGCAAAGTGGTGGGCTACCCGATGGGCAACGCGGCGGGCAACGCGGCAGGCGACTCGGCGGGCGACGCAGCCGGCGACTTAGCTAGCAACCTGGCTAGCAACCTGGCTAGCAAGCCGGCTGGAAACTCGGCGGGCAACGCCATGCTGGGCGCCCCGGAATTGGCCGACCACTTGCAGATCGTGCAAGCCGATCCGTCCGGCTTAAGTGAAGGGCGCGACTTTGCCGTGTTGTCGCCGCAGACCTGCCGCGTGAGCGGCCAGGACACCAAACACGCACTGATCTTGTCGGGCCTGGGCTGGGGCCGTCTGCCGCTGTGGCAGGTAGAGCGCGACCTGGCCGAAGGCCGGCTGGTGCGCCTGCCCACGCACAGCCTGGGACGCGGCAGCCAGGTTGAGACCGAGACGTACCTGGCGCACCGCATCGACATGCCGTTGGGTCCCGCCGCCCGCGCCTTTGCCGATGCGCTGCACCACCCCCTCTAAGCGCCGCGCGCGGGCGGCTGTGCGTAGCTGACGCCCATGCCGGCCCGCACGTCGTTCTGTATGCCATACGGCGCAATCGGATAGCGCAAGCCGTTGGCGGCCAGTGCCTTCATGCCTTCGATGGCAATGGGCAGGTAGCGCGGCGGCAGCGCCATCAGCATCTCTTCGTCGGGCACGCCCCCGTAGCGGCGTTCCGCAAAACAGGGCAAGGACAAGCTGGGTTCACCCGTGGCCAGCGCCCGGCCCCAGGAGTCGGCACAGGCGGTCTCGCCCACCACGCTCCAGTCAAAGCGCCGGTAGTTCTTCCACTGCAAGCCGTTGATAAGAATGATCATCTGCCCGGGCGTGGCGTAGATCAGGCAGATGTCGGGCGGGTTGAGCCGGCCCGATGCCAGCGGCGACACCACCAGCCCGCGATACTTGCCCGCCGGCACACAGGACAAGGCTTCCTGGCGTGCCCGCGCATCGGCTTCGGTGGCGTGCCACACGCCCACGTAATCCTTGCCGCTTTTCCAGTCTTCGTCTTGCGGGCCCAGCCCGATCACCGCGCGGCACTGCGCACCGACCAAGTCGTTGCCGGTGATGCCCACCGTCCACCCCAGCCGCGCGGCCATGCCCACGATTTGATCCGTGGTGTGCGTGGCTTGCGGCCGGCGCAATCCCTTGATGCCGGCCATGTCGGCGTCGTCTTCGAACAGCTTCATGCCGATGACGGTGGTCTTCAAGCGCAGCAGCTTGTTCAGGTCGTCCACCAGTTGCGGCCAGTGCATGGCCGCGTTTGTTGTTGTCTCTTCCATATCCGTCCTTGGGACTGTTGTGTTTGGTGCATCAAGTTTGGTGCATTGGGTTTGGCGCATCGACGTTGGTGGCGATCCGCTTATCCGTCGCAGCTTAAAGGCAAACACGCATCGCCGCGCCGCAAGCATGTGGCAAATTCGGCACGCATGACGACCACGATCATCAGGAAAAGGCTTCAGGGCACAGGCGTGGGCAAAGGCCCGAGTAAAGGCGCGGACAAAGGCGCAGGCGCGCGCCGGTCCTCCTGTTGGGATCGCAACATTGCAAACAAGGCCTGAACCGGCGCGCTGTCGGCCGCTTGCGCCGATGCCGCCAGCCCGAACGACCGGTACAAGGGCTGCGCCAGTCGCAGCACGCGCAGGCCGCGACGGTTTTCAGGCAGGGTCAGCGCGGGCACCAGCGCCACCCCCACGCCTTCACGCACCAGCGCAAAGGCGCTGCTCCAGTCGCGCACCGTGGCGCGCACGTCATCGATGGCAAGGCCGGCGTCCTGCGCCACGCTCTGCGCGTGCACGCTGCATCCACCCGTGGCCAACACGAAAGGCTGCGCCGCCAGCGCCGCCAGGTCGACGGCGTTACCCGCGCGGGCCAGCGGATGCGCGGCGGGCAGCACGGCCATCCATTCGTCTTGGCCAAGCGGACACACGTGCCGCCCGGGCGCGGCGTTCAGCACCACGCCCGCATCCACGGTGCCCGCCGCCAGCAGGGCTTCGACTTCGTCATCCGAGGCTTCAAGCGACACCACGTCGATGCCCGGATGCTGCTGCCGAAAACGCCGCAGCACCGGCGGCAGGATGGTGGAAAACACCATCGGAAAACTGGCCAGGCGCAAGGTACCGCGCGCAGTTCCCCGCGCGTCTTGCGCCATATTTTGAATGCGCCCCAGCGCATCCAGCATGGTCCGCGCCTCGTCCGCCACCCGCAGGCCCAATGCCGTGGGCAGCGTCTGCCGACGGTCCCGCGTGAACAGCGGCGCACCCAGCATGTCTTCCAAGTTGGCGACGGCCTGGCTGGCGCCGGACTGGGTCATGCCCACGTCGGCCGCCGCGTGCGTGATGTTGCCGGCGTCCACCACGGCCAACACCAGCCGCCAGTGCATCAGGTTCATCATGGCATCAGCTCTGCTTATTTCACATTTTTGAAGAAGTAATTTTACGCATGCCTGGCGCGGCCTCATGCTTGCCGTTCTTGCTGAACCGAAGGACCGACCGATGAAGCTGTACTACGCCCCCGACACCTGCTCGCTGTCGCCGCACATCGTGCTGCGCGAGCTGGATCTGCCCTTTACCCTGGTGCGGGTGAACAACCAAACCAAGCGCACCGAGGACGGCGGCGACTTCCTGGCGATCAACCCGAAGGGCTACGTTGCCGCGCTGCAACGGGACGACGGGCAGGTGCTGACCGAAGGACCGGCCATCGTGCAATATCTGGCCGACCTGAACCCGCAAGCCGGGCTGGCGCCGCCCAACGGCACCTGGGACCGCAGCCGCTTGCAGGAATGGCTTAACTTCATCAGCACCGAAATCCATGGCGGCTTTGGCCCGCTGTTCAACCGGGCCCTGCCCGCCGAGGCGCGCCAGTGGTGGCAGGGCCGGATGGAAAAGCGGCTGGATTATCTGACGGGCGTTTTGCAATCTGTGCCCTTCCTGCTTGCCGACCGCTTTGGCGTGGCCGACGCTTACCTGTATGCGGTGCTGCGATGGGCCCGGTTTTTTGACATCGATCTGGCGGGCCGACCCGCGCTGGCTGACTATATGGCGCGCATTGAAATGCGGCCGAGCGTGCAGGCGGCGCTGGCGGCCGAAGGCATCGCCCGCGCAGTTTGACGGACGATGTGACGCGCCGTGTCATGCCAGCGCGATGTGCCTTGTGATGTGCCTTGTGATGTGCCTTGTGATGTGCCCTGTGATGTGCCCTGTGATGTGCCGGATTAACGGGCCGGGACTCGCACATCAGCGAAACGCATCCACGCCCCGCATCAGCGCCGCCGCCATGGTGGGCTGGCGCAACTGCTCCAGCCACCACTTCAACGCGCGGCCCTCGTGACCGCCGCGCCATGCCAGGTACAGCATGTTGGGTTCACGCGGTGTCTCAGTGGCCATTTCCAATAATTCCCCGCGCGCCAGCAACGACGCCACACGGTGGCGCGGCACCCAGCCTATGCCCAGGCCGTCGCGCTGCGCCAGGATTTTTGCGCGCATGCTGGGCACGGCCAGCACCGGCTGGCCGCTGACCCGGCCATAGCCGCGCGCCGCCGCCCCGCGCGACGTGTCCGCCACCACCACCGCGCGGTACTGCTGAATCTGGTCCTGCCGCAAGGGCGTTTTCAGCTTGGCCAGGGGATGGCGCGGCGCCACCGCGAACAACCATTCCATTGCCCCCAATTGCGCCCACTGAAGATTCGGCATAGCTTGGGGCTCGTTCGTCGCTCCCACGATCAGGTCGGCCCGGCCCTCGCGCAGCGCCTCCCATGTGCCGCCCAGCACCTCATGCGTCAAGCGCAGGCTCACCCCGGAATCCAGGCGATCAAACGCATGTATCAACGGCGGCATCAATTCAAATTCCAGGATCTCGTCACTGACGATATGCAGCCGGTCTTCCCAACCGCTGGCTACCTGCTTGACGCGTTGCGTCAGCCGGGACACGTCCAGCATCAGCCGCGCGGCTTCGTCCGCCAGCAGCTGCCCGGCGGGCGTCAGTTGCAGCCGGTAGCGGCGGCGGTCGAACAGCAGCGCGTCAAAGCGTTCTTCCAGCTGGCGGGCCGCGTGCGACACGGACGATGGCGCTCGGCCAAGCTTTACCGCCGCGCGAGACAGGCTGCCGCTGTCCCGGATGGCTTCCAGCAGCGCCAGTTCGTGAGCCGTCAACATGTGCAATTCCTTCGAACGTGTTCGTTCGAAAGATGGTACGACAAAGCGCCGCCCCAGGCGCAACATGGCTACACCTTATCGAACGACTCCCAAGGAGATCACCATGAACCGTTTTGAACACAAGACCGTATTGGTCACCGGCGGCACCAGCGGCATCGGCCTGGCGGCAGCGCAAGCGTTTGCGGCCGAAGGCGCCCGCGTCATCGTCACGGGTCGCGACGAAGCCGCGCTGCAAACCGCGCGGGCCACGCTGGGCGGCAACACGCTGGCCATCCGCAATGTGGCCGGCGCGCCGGGCGCCTCGGCTGCGCTGGCCCAGGCACTGAAAGACGCGGACGTGCGGCTGGACGCCGTTTTCGTCAACGCGGGCATCGCCAAGTTTGCGACCTTGGCCGAGGCCACCGAAGACCTGTGGGACCAAACTTTCAACACCAACATCAAGGGCGTGTTCTTTCAGCTACAGGCCTTGGACCCGCTGTTGAACCCGGGCGCGTCCATCGTGCTGAACGGCTCGATCAACGCCCACATCGGCATGCCGGCCTCCAGTATCTACGCCGCCAGCAAGGCCGCGCTGATCTCGCTGGCCAAGACGCTGTCGGCCGAGCTGCTGCCCCGAGGCATCCGCGTGAACGTGGTTAGCCCCGGCCCGATCGCGACCCCGATCTACGGCAAGCTGGGCCTGGACGCAGCCACCCTGGAAAAGACGGCCGCCGGCATCCAGGCGCAAATCCCGCTGGGCCGCTTTGGCACACCGCAGGAACTGGCTTCGACCGTATTGCATCTGGCGGCGCCGGAATCCGCGTTTATCGTGGGCACCGAAATCATCGTGGATGGCGGCATGAGCCAGCTTTGAACGCAGCCGCTATGGCCCGACCGACCGCAGTGCGCGCTTGCACAGGCGTTCGGCCGCGGCGGTCGGCGTGCCCGCCAGCCGCCGTGCGCATACCTCGCGCACCCAGGCGGGCCGGTTTTTGCTGGCGTCACACCGATTGGCAAGTGACGATATTGACACTGCCGGTGATCCGGACTGAACGGGGCCGCTATCATCCCGTTGTCATCCGTCTTCCACACTGCGCCATGTCCCCTATCCCGCTTGTCCGTCTGATGCTTGCCGCACTGGCGCTGATCGCATCGCCCCCCTATGTTGAGGCGGCCGGTGCCGCGGCGGCCGGTGCCGTGGCGGCCAGTGCCGTGGCGGCCCGTGCCGTGGCGGCCAATGCCGTGGCGGCCAATGCCGCGGCGGCTGCACCCGCCGAAACCCGCTTACGCACCGTCTACGTCGGCACGCTTGAAGGCGCGGGCGAGGTGGTGATGGAATTGGACGGTCAGGGGTCGGACGGCAGCCCCGTGACGGGCCGGTATTTCTATCCGAAGCACGGCGTCGACATCCCCTTGCAAGGCACGCCCGAAGCCCTGGCAGAACCCCGGCTGTTTTATGAACTACAGGAAGCGGGCATCGCCCCGGACGCCAAGGCCGCCGCAGCCGCCACCTGGCAAGGGCACCGCGACGCCGACGGGTATCGCGGCCACTGGGTCGATACCCGCACGGGCAAACAACGCGCCTTCGCGCTGCGCCGCGTGGCGCAGTACGATCCTCGCGCGCTGGCGCCGGGCAGCGGGCAGGCCGTTACCGATGCGATCAGCGGCGGTATGGGCAGCGGCATCGATCACGGCGTAAGCATCAACGCCAACAACGCCCCCTACGAAACCTTGAAGCTGGCCGGCCACGCCGTGCCGGTCGGCGCTGACAGCGGCACGGGCGCCGTCGCCTACCGCATGTGGCGCGACCCCCGCACACAGTTCAGCTACCCGCGCCTGAGCCGCCACCCCGATCCTCAGGTGATGGCCCGCGTCAACGCGCTGCTTGAACAGCGCCACTGGCAGATGAGCCTGGCGGCGCTGGCTTGCAAGGCGTCTGCCTACACCAACGACAATCCGGCCGCCGGCACGCTGGGCAGCTATGACGAGGAAGCCATCACCGTGCAATGGCTATCCACCGCGCTGATGACCGTGACCGAATCCGGCAGCCTGTACTGCGGCGGCGCGCACCCCAACAACCATTTCGAGCCCTACACCTTCGACCTGCTTCAAGGCAAACACCTGGATTGGAACCGCGTGCTGGATGCGTACGTGCCGGGCGAAAACGGATGGCGCGAAGCCAGCCCCGCGCTGCTTGCGTTGATCGACAAGGCCCGCGCGCCGCAAGCCGACATGAAGATCGAGGGCGGTGACGATGATTCGCTGAAGGAATGCTCGGACCTCTGGCCCAGCTATCTGGCCTTGGGAACCGAGGCGCCGGGCGTGCTGACCTTGTCGGTATCCGGCGTGGGCCACGCGATGGGCGTATGCCTGGGCACGCACGCCATGGTGCCGTTCAAGGACCTGACGCCGTATCTGGCGCCGGGCGGCCAGGCGTATCTGGTGCGCGAGTAATCGCGGGCAAAGGGTCGGCAAGGCATGGGCATGGCAAAGCACGGCAAAGCGCCGGCATAGCGCCGGCAATGCGCCGACACAGCGCCGAGACAGCGCCGACACAGCGCCGGCACATTCCGCCACCGCACGGATCGTCCCGCTTAGCGATACAGCACCGTGGGCAGCCACATGCCGATGCCCGGGAATACGTACAACAGGAAAATCGCCACTACCTGGATCCCCATGAACGGCATCATGCCCAGGAAGATCTGGTTCAACGTCACGTGCGGCGGCGAGACGCCCTTTAGATAGAAGGCCGACATGGCCACGGGCGGCGACAGAAAGGCGGTTTGCAGGTTCAGCGCCACCAGCAGGCCGAAGAACAGCGGGTCGATACCAAAGGCATTCAACAGAGGCACGAAGATGGGCATGAAGATCACGATGATCTCGGTCCACTCCAGCGGCCAGCCTAGCAGAAAGATGATGACCTGCGCCAGCAACAGGAACTGAATCGGCGTCAAGCCCAGCGACAGCACCCATTCTTCGATGATGCGCTGGCCGCCCAGCAGCGCGAACGCGGCGGAAAAGATCGACGAGCCCACGAACAGCCAGCACACCATCGCGGTGGTCTTGGCGGTGAGGAATACGGATTCGCGCAGCACGGGCAGGTTCAGCCGGCGGTAGGCCAAGGCGAGCAAGGCCCCGCCCATGGCCCCCATGGCGGCCGCTTCGCTGGGGGTGGCAAGGCCGAACGCGATCGAGCCCAGCACGGCGGCAATCATCACCGCCAAAGGAAAGAACGAGCCCATCAGCATCTTGAAGATTTCCAGCCGCGCCCACGTCAGGGCGGCATAGAACACGGCCAGCACCACCGCGCAGACGGCGACGAATATCCAGAACCCGGTGGGTGCGGGGCGGGACGCAGAGGCGGACGAGTCCGCAGCGCCGGGCGATGGCGGTTCCGCCAATTGACCAGCGGAAGGCTCCGCCGACCCGCCGACGGGTGGCTCCGCCAGTCCCCCGATGGGAGGCTCCGCCAATCCCCCGCCCGGCGGCTCTGCCAAGCCGTCCGCCCCGGGCTCGCTCAGGCCGGAATCAAACCCGCCCGACCCCAACTGCAATTCCGCCGGAATGTCGTATTCCACGATCGGACGCGTCACGCCGTGATGCACCACGGCCACCAGCAGTACCGTCAGCGCCAGCGGCGCCAGCACCGTGACCAGGTTGCGCAGCATGAAGCCGAACGGCACCCCGTGATTGCGCCGGCCCTTGAACAGCGCCGCCACCATGCCCGACAACGCGCGCGTGTAGCCGGCGGCGGCCACCGTCTTGGCTTCGGGCGACAGCGGCACGCCGCGTTCGCTGACGGGCAGCGGCGGCGCCATGTCGGGGCGCAGCTTGGCCACCAGGATCACATACAGCATGTACAGGCCGGCCAGCATGATGCCGGGAAACAGCGCGCCCGCGTACAGCTGCACCACCGACACGCCGGTGGTCGCGCCGTAGACGATCAGCATCACCGACGGCGGCAGCAAGATGCCCAGGCAGCCGCCCGCCGTGATCGACCCCGCCGTCAGGCGCACGCTGTAGCCTGCCTTCAACATGGCGGGCATGGCCAGCAGCCCCATCAGTGTCACCACCGCGCCGACGATGCCGGTAGCCGTGGCGAAGATCGCGCACGTGGCCAGCGTGGCAACCGCCAGCGCGCCCGGCAAGCGCGCCAGCGCCAGATGCATGGACCGGAACAACTTTTCGATCAGGTTGGCGCGTTCGACCAGGTACCCCATGAACACGAACAGCGGAATCGAAATCAGCGAATCGTTGGTCATCGTGGCGTACGTGCGCTGCACCATCAGGTCCAGCGTCTGCCCCACCGACCGACCCGCGTCGGCGCTTTGCATGTAGTACGCCAGGAACGTGAACAGCACGCCCATGCCCATCAGCGTGAACGCCGTGGGAAAGCCCAGCATGATCGCCACCACGATCAACGCCAGCATCAACAGCCCGATGTGCCCCGTGGTCAGTTCGCCCCACGGCGTCAGGAACGCGATCATCAGCAGCACGATTCCGATGCACGACAAGCCGAACCACAAGGCCTTGTGGATTTTCATCGGCGCGGCTCCCCGGGCGGGGTCACGTAGCGGTCAAGCTGGACGATGTCTTCGTCTTTGACGTGCACCATTTTCTTGAGCTTGTCCACGTCCACTTCCTCGACATCTTCCTCGCGCGATGGCCACGCCCCGCGTTGCAGGCACAGCACGCAACGCAGCACTTCGGCCACGCCTTGCAGCAGCAACACCGCGCCCGCCACGGGGATGAACGCCTTGAACGGATAGATGGGCGGCCCGTTGGCCATCAGCGAGGAATGCTCGCCGATGGCGATGGAGTAGCCGGCGTAATACCAGCCCGCCCAGACCAGCGCAATGGCGCCGGGAAAGAAGAACACCAGGTACAGCAGCACGTCCAACCCCGCCTGCACGCGCGGCGGCAGAAAGCCGTAGAGGATGTCGCCGCGCACGTGCCCGTTCTTGGCCAGCGTGTAGGCGCCGGCCATCATGAAGAGCACGCCGTAATACATCATCTGCATGTCGAACGCCCACGCGCTGGGTTGGTTCAGCAGATACCGCGCCGCCACCTCCCAGCACACGTGCAGGGTCAGCACAACGATCAGCCAGGCAAAGGTCTTGCCGACGAAGGTGGAGACGCGGTCGATCAGGTGGATAAGACGAAGCATCGATGGGCCTGGGATGAGGTCAGGCCGGCTTGCTGGTGCGCGAAAAATAATGGTTGTAGGCCATCCGGTAATTGACCGAGGTATCCCCGTGCCAACGCCCCACCCGCTCAGCAAACGCGCGCTGCGAATCCAGCACTTTCTTGAACAGCGGATTCTCGGCGGAACGCTTGGCGATCATCTCGTCCCAGATCTTCAACTGTTGCTGCAAGATGGCGTCCGGCGTCTTGTAGAACTTGACGTTGTGTTCCTTCTGCAGCTTGATGTAGTCCTGCGAATAGCGGTTTGCCGCCTTCCACGACATATCGGCGCTGCTGGCCTGCGCCGCGTAGCTAAGCACGTGCTTCAAGTGCGGCGGCAGCGAGTCGTACTTGGCCTTGTTGAACAGCACTTCAAACTGCTCCGCGCTTTGGTGAAAGCTTTGCAGCATGCAGATCTTGGACACGTCTTGAAAGCCTAGCGCCAGGTCGGACGACGCGTTGTTGAACTCGGCGCCATCGAGCAGCCCGCGATCCAGCGCCGGCACGATTTCGCCGCCGGGCAAGGCGTTCACCGCCGCTCCCATGGCCGTGTACATGTCGATGGCCAGGCCCACCGTGCGGAACTTCACGCCCTTGACGTCTTCCACCTTGGTGACCGGGCGCTTGAACCATCCAAACGGCTGCGTCGGCATCGGGCCGTACATCAACGACACCACGTTCACGCCCATGGCCTTCTGGATTTCGGTCAGCAATTCCTTGCCGCCGCCGTATTCATGCCAGGCCAGCAACATGTTGGCATCCATGCCGAATGACGGCCCCGAGCCCCACAGCGCTACGGCCGTGTTCTTGCCGTACCAATAGGCCACGACGCCGTGCCCGCCGTCCAGCGTGCCGGCCGATACCGCGTCCAGCAGGTCGAACGCCTTGACCACCGCGCCGGCCGGCAAGACTTCGATCTTCAACTGGCCGCCGGCCATGTCGTTGACCTTTTGCGCATAGTCGCGCGCGAACTCGTGAAAGATGTCGTTGGCGGGCCAGGTGCTTTGGAACCGCAATGAAACCGGCGCATTCTGCGCCCGTGTCACGGCAGGGAAACCCAGTGCGGCGGCGCCGGCGACGGCAGCGCCCGAGATGAACTTGCGGCGGGGCTTTGTGACGTGTTGCATGGCTACTTGTCTCCTTGGTGGACTACATGGACCAGCGTGTAGTAACTGCACCTGCGGGGGACGCGGGGAAACGCCTGCTGCGAGCTTCCCGGTGTCGGGGCTACGACTGCGTTGCAACTTTGTGCTGATTAAACCTTCCTGACTAACGGCTGACAATCAGCTGTTTGTCAGGACTTACCCTAGCCGAAGGACCTAGCGCGTTTGGCCGCGATAAACAAGCGCGCCGCCATGTGCGGACATGACGGCGCGCGGGTAAGAACGCCGTTCGGCGTGCGGGTGGATCAGGTCGGGCGGCGCACGGCGCGCACCTTGCCCGCGTTGCCGCCGCCGCAGAAAAAGCGGTCGGCGCCGTCGGATTCCAAACCCGACACGCCCACGCCTTCGGGCATGTCGATGCTTTCCAGCACGGCGCCCGTGTCGGGCTCAAGACGCCGCAATTCGCGTGCGTTTTCTTCCCAGGTGCCGTGCCACAGCTGGCCGTCCACCCACGTGACACCGGTCACGTACCGGTTGGAATCGATGGTGCGCAGGACGCGGCCCGTCTCCGGGTCCACCTGGTGGATCTTGCGTTGTTGGTACTGCCCGACCCACAACGAGCCGTCGGCCCAGGCCATGCCCGAGTCATCGCCGCCGCCCGGCGCGGGAATGCTTGCCAGCACCTTGCCGCTGACCGGGTCCAGCTTCTGTATTTTTCCTTCGGCGATCTGATAGAGATGCTTGCCGTCGAAGGCCGTGCCGGCATTGGCCACGACGTCCAGCGTGCGCAGGGTTTCGCCGGACTCGGGGTCCAGCGCGATCAGCTTTTCGCCCAGCGCGACCCACACATGGCGACCGTCGTAGCTGACACCATGCACGGCGTCGGCACCGGGGAACGGGCCGTATTCACGGACGATTTCAGCTTGGCTTCGTTTCATGGTTGCTTCCTTGAAAGAGGGGAAACTTCATCCTACTGACCGGGCATGAGAGTGGGGAGTAACAAGCTTGTCGTGAACGCCGGCACGCTGGGCGTCGTCCAGCGGCGCGCCCTGCCCTGGCCCAGCGGCAGCACCTGGCCCGACGCGGCCAGCGCATCCAGCGCCCGCTGCACGGTGCGCTGACTGGCGCCCAGCGCCAGCGCCAGGGCCGAGCTGGACCAGGCCTGGCCGTCAACCAGGCAAGCCAGCACCGCGGCATGATCCCGGTCGGCCACGTCCACCGGACGCGCCAGCACGATGACGCCCAGATCGGCGTGGGGTTGCAGCGCAAAGCCGTCACGCGTGGCGGTCACCGCCGCCAATGGCCGCAACGCGGTCCGCAAGCGTCCGATTTCCACACGCAGGCGGGCGCGATGCGAATCGTCTTGAAAGCCGGTGCGAAAAGCGCGGGCGATCAGGAATTCGCGGCTGACATCGTGTGGCCAGCCCTGGGCAAGCAACCGCGCCAAGGCAAACAGAATCGGGCGGCTGGCCAAAGGCACGATCAGTTGGCCTTGCCGCACGGCATTGCGGCACGCGTCGATGATCAGCGCCGGGGACGCCAACAGCGCCTCGGCGTCAGCCAGCGTCAGGTCGCGCGTGCCGTCCGGCGTGACGTGACGGGCGGCCACCGCATGCAGCGCCTGCACGGCGTGGTCCACTTCGGCCACCAAGGCGGGCACGCCGGCCTGGCGCGCGGCGTGCTCGGCACGGGCCAGCGCCGCTGCGGCGTCGTGCGCGCGCACCCGGCGCAACGCGATGCCGCCCGCGATCAATTCGTGGATCGCGCGGGACGCGGCAGGCATGGCCGGGGCGTCCACGCCGGCCAGGGCCTGCTCGGCTTCGTCCAGGCGACCCAGCAGCAATAGCCGCCGCGCCTGCAAGTAGGCGGCGTGCGCCGCGTTGACGAGGTCGCCGTGGACGGCCAAGGCGGTGCGGGCGGCGGCCAGCGCCTTTTCGGGCCACGCCAGATCGCGCGAGGCCAAGGCCACTTCGGCTTCGGCCACGATGCAACGGGCGCGCGCGGCCGGGTTCGCTGGCCCGAAGGCACGCGCGGCCTTGCGCAACAGCGCGTTGGCCCGGGCGAAGTCGCCCAGTTGCGCCATGGCGATGCCGCGCAAGGCCAGCGCCGGGGCATCGTCACGCAGCGACACCTGGTTCAGCGCCGTCAATGGGTCGCCGGCGGCCAAGGCACGCGCCGCGCGGGTGATCGGCAAATCGATGGAGTGCTCAGGCAACTGAAGTTTCCCTGTATGGGCTTGGGCTTGGGCTTGGGCTTGGGCTTGGGCTTCGGCTTGGGCTTCGGCTTGGGCTTGGGCCTTGGCATTGGCATTGGCATTGGCTTTGGCTTGGCTTCAGCTTCAGCTTTGGCTTGGCTTTGGCTTTGGCTTTGGCTTCGGCTTTGGCCTTGGCATTGGCGTCGGTCTCGCCTGGGTCCGGGCTTCGGCCTTGGCGTCGGCCGCGCACCAATCTACCACCGCTTTCCGTCGCTTGATCTTCTGGTCCGCCAGCCCCGGCCCTGCCGCTGCCGCCCGCCCCCTGCCGCCCTGCCGGCCCGCGCCTTCGGCTCAGGCGCAACGCTCGTGGCAAGCACGACGCGTGCGTGGGGGCAAGGGATGCGACCCCATTTACATGGTCACCAGGGTTCCCCCACCCTTGGGCGGCCCGCCAGCGTGTAAACTCCCCCCTTTTTGACTCTGGTGGTATGTTGCAAGCCCCACAGCGCACAGGTTTAAGCGGCCCGACGCTCATTCGCTTGCTGACTCGCCTGACGGATGTCGACGTTCCGGAATCCAGGCAATCGTTGTCCGACCATTTGAGCCAGTGGCTTGGTTGGACGGACGCGATCGCACTGTCCGCGGCCCTGAACACGAGCCCGCCGGTGATCGCCCCCGGCGCGCGCATGTTCAGCAGCGCCGAAGAGCGGGAATGCGCGCGCGTGCGCACGACGCTGGCAGACGCCATCGCCAGCGACACGGCAGCCACAAGCGCCAAGCGGATCGTGCCGGGACAGGCGCCGGCCAAGAAGTCGGCGGCCGTCGAGCAGGCCGAGGCCGATTACTCGAATTTTCGCCAGCGCTACCTGTCGTTGCAGCACACTATGGAAACCAGCGTGGGCAACTTGCGCAGCCGTCTGCGCGGAATGGTCGCGGCCAAAAATGGCGAGATGACCCGTCTGGCCGTGGTGGACGCCATCATGGACCGGGCGCTGCTGCCCAAGGAACGCGCGCTGTTCGGCGCGATCCCCAAGCTTTTGCAGGGGCATTTCGAGCGCTTGCGGCTGGCCGAGGCGGCGGCGTTGGCGCCCGTGGATGCGTCTGTGGATGCGCCCGTGGACGCACCCGCCGCTCAAGCCGATGCTGCGCCGCCCGCCGATGGCGCCGCCAAGCTGGAGGACGGCAACGGCAAGGCGCCCGGGCCGGCAACCGCAACACCGCCTGTCACCCCCGGCGCCTGGCTGGACGTTTTCCGCAAGGATATGCGCAGCGTCCTGCTTGCCGAATTGGATGTTCGACTACAACCGGTCGAAGGGCTGCTTGCCGCCCTTCGCGCCAGCTAACCAGGACACCATGTCCAAGACTCTGATCAATTTCGTTGTATTTGTGGCCGGCTTGGCCGTTGTGGGCTGGATTGGCGCGGGCTATGCGGGGTCGAACCCGTTGGCGCTGGCCGTGACGCTGCTGATCGGCATCTGCTATCTGGCGGGCGCTTGGGAACTGCTGCGGTATCAGCAGGCCACCAGCGGACTGGCGCGCGCCAGCACGTCACTGAACGAACCGCCGGCCAGCCTGGCCTCGTGGCTGGACCAATTACCGGCCAGCCTACGCAACGCCGTCCGGCTGCGGGTGGAAGGCGAACGGGTGGGCTTGCCCGGCCCGGCGCTGGCCCCGTATCTGGTCGGCCTGCTGGTTTTGCTGGGCATGCTGGGCACCTTTTTGGGCATGGTTGTGACGCTGCGCGGCACCGGCATGGCATTGGAAAGCGCCACTGACCTGGGCGCCATCCGCGCCTCGCTCGCCGCGCCGGTCAAGGGCCTGGGCTTTGCGTTCGGCACCTCGATTGCCGGCGTGGCCACGTCCGCCATGCTGGGCCTGCTGGCCGCGCTGTGCCGCCGCGAACGCGTGCAGGCCGCGCAGCTGCTTGACGCCAAGATCGCCACCACGCTGCGCGTGTACTCGCAAAGCTATCAGCGCGAAGAATCGTTCAAGCTGCTGCAACGCCAGGCCGAAGTCATGCAGCGTCAGGCCGAAGCCATGCCCACGCTGGTTGACCGCCTGCAAGCCATGATGCAGGGCATGGAACAGCAGACGCGTTCCCTGAACGAACGCCAGTTGGCCAGCCAGGACGCGTTCCAGGGCAAAGCCGAGGCGGCGTACGCCCGCCTGGCTGCCGTCATGGAGCAGTCCATGAAAGAAGGCGTGGCCGAAAGCGCGCGCTCTGCCGGCGTTGCCTTGCAGCCGGTGGTGCAAGCCACGATGGAAAGCCTGTCGCGCGAAACCGCCAGCCTGCAAGACACCGTGGCCCAGGCCGTGCAGCAGCAACTAAGCAGCCTGACCTCGGGCTTCCAGGCGTCCACCAGCAATGTGGCCGACATCTGGAACCAGGCGCTGGCCGGCCAGCAACGCGCCAGCGAGACGCTGGCGCAAGATCTGCGCGCCTCGCTGGACCGCTTTGCCGAAACCTTTGAACAGCGCTCGGCCGCCTTGCTGGACGGTGTGTCGGCGCGGCTGGAAGCGTCGTCGGGCAACCTGTCCGAGGCCTGGACGGCGGCGTTGTCGCGCCAGGAACACGTCAGCGAAAAGCTGGCGGGCGACAATCTGCAAGCGCTGACGGCTGCTGCCGCCAGCTTCGAAAAACACTCGGCATCGCTGTTGCGCACACTGAACGATTCGCACAGCTTGCTGCAATCGGAACTGGCCTCGCGCGATCAGCAACGCCTGGCCGCCTGGACCGAAACGCTGGGCGCCATGGGCGCCACGCTGCGCCAGGAATGGGAGCAGGCCGGCACGCAAGCCGCCACCCGGCAACAGGCCATCAGCGACACACTGGCGCAGACCGTGCGCGACATCAACGCCCAGGCCGCCGCGCAAGCCAGCGTGCTGGAAGCGGTGTCGGCCCGCATGGAAGCCGCCGCCAATAACGTGTCTGACCGCTGGAACACTGCCCTGGATCGCCAGAGCGAAGTGGCCGAAAAGCTGGCTGCCGACAACCAACTAGCCCTGACCACCGCCGCCGCCGCCTTCGAGCAGCATTCTGCGTCGCTGCTGCGCACGCTGGACCAGTCGCATGCGGACCTGCAAGCGGCGTTGGCGTCCAAGGACGAAGCGCGTCTGGCCGCCTGGACCGAATCGCTTGCCGCTACGGCTGCCACCCTGCGCGCTGAATGGGAACAGGCCGGTGCGCAGGCCGCGACTCGGCAGGAAGCCATCAGCGCCGCGCTGGCCGGCACCGCGCGCGACATCGGCGCGCAAGCCCAAGCGCAGGCGCAGCTGCTGCAAAACGTATCGACCCGCCTGGAATCCGCCGCCAACAGCGTGTCGGACCGCTGGAACACCGCGCTGGATCGCCAGAGCGAAGTGGCCGAAAAGCTGGCCGCCGACAACCAGCAAGCCTTGACGACCGCCGCCGCTGCGTTCGAGCAGCATTCGGCATCGCTGCTGCAAAAGCTGGACCAGTCGCACGCCGATCTGCAAACGGCGCTGGCCGCCAAGGACCACGAACGCCTGGCCGCCTGGACCGGCACGCTGACCGCCATGGCGGCCACGTTGGGGCAGGAATGGAAGGCCGCAGGCGACCATACCGTGGCGCGCCAGCAGGAAATCAGCGACGCACTGGCGCTGACCGCGCTGGACGTCACCGGCCAGACCGAAGCGCAGGCGCGCCTGCTGGAGAGCGTATCGGCCCGCCTGGAAACCGCCGCCAGCAGCGTGACGCAGGCGTGGACCGAGGCGCAGGCGCGCCAGGAACACGTCAGCGCGAAGCTGGCCGCCGACAACCAGCAAGCCCTGACGAGCGCCGCCGCCACGTTCGAGCAGCACGGCGCATCGCTGCTGCAAAAGCTGGATCAATCGCACGCCGATCTGCAAGCCGCGCTGGCGTCCAAGGACGAAGCGCGCCTGGCTGCCTGGACCGGCAAGCTGGCCGCGCTGGCCGATGCGCTGGGCCAGGAATGGGAATTGGCGGGCGCGCAGGCCGCCACCCGCCAGCAGGAATTGACGCAGGCGCTGGCGCAAACCACGCAAACCCTCACGGCGCAGGCCGAGGCGCAGGCAAGCGTGCTGGAAACCGCGTCCACCCGCCTGGAGACAGCGGCAAGCCAGGTCACCCAGGCCTGGACGGACGCCCAGACGCGCCAGGAGCAGGTCAACCAGCAACTGGCCGACGGCAACCAGCAGGCGCTGGAGGCCGCCGCCGCCACGTTCGAACAGCATTCGGCATCGTTGCTGCACACGCTGGACCAATCCCACGCCGATCTGCAAGCGGCGCTGGCCGCCAAGGACGAAGAACGCTTGGCCGCGTGGACCGGCAAGCTGGCCGCCGTTGCCGACACGCTGGCGCAAACCGCCAACGACATCACCGCGCAAACGCAGGCGCATGCCAGCGAAACCATCACGGAAATCGGCCGATTGGTGCAAGCCGCGTCGGAAGCGCCCAAGGCCGCCGCCGACGTCATCGGCGAACTGCGCCAGAAGCTTTCCGACAGCATGGTGCGCGACAACGACATGCTGCAAGAGCGCAACCGCCTCTTGGAAACGCTGGACACGCTGCTTAACGCCGTCAACCACACCGCCGCCGAACAGCGCACGGCCGTGGATGCGCTGGTGGCCTCGTCGGCCGAGCTGCTGGAACGCGTGGGCACGCAGTTCACCGACCGCGTCCAAGCCGAGACCGGCAAGCTGACCGATGTGGCTGCGGCAGTGACCAGCAGCGCCGTGGAAGTGGCCAGCCTGGGCGAATCGTTCGGCGCGGCGGTGCAGCTGTTCGGCGAGTCCAACGACAAGCTGGTGGCGCACCTGCAACGCATCGAAGCGGCGCTGGACAAGTCCATCGCGCGCGGCGACGAGCAACTGTCCTACTACGTGGCGCAGGCGCGCGAAGTGGTGGACCTGAGCCTGATGTCGCAAAAGCAGATCATTGAAAACCTGCAACAGCTGGCCACCCAGCGCGCCACCGCCGGAGAGCAGATCGCATGAGCGAGGACATCGACGGCGGCGTCGAAGCCTCCGCACCGGCCTGGGCCGTCTTCGGCGACTTGATGTCGGTGCTGCTGGGCGCGTTCGTGCTGATTCTGGTCAGTGTGATCGGCGTGCAGCTGCAACTGTCGACGCAGCTGGAAGAAGAGGTCAAGCAACGGCAGGAAGAAACGCAGCGGCGCGAAACGCTGGAGCAGGCGCTGGCGGGGCCGCTGGCCGCCGGCCGCGTGACCTTGATCAACGGCCGCATCGGCATCAGCGGCAGCGTGCTGTTTGCCTTGAACTCGGACCAGTTGCAGCCCGAAGGCCGCGAGGTCTTGAAGACGCTGATCGAACCGCTGGCCGCGTACCTGAAGACGCACGACGAAATCCTGATGGTCAGCGGCTACACCGACGACCAGCAAGTGCGCGAAGGCAACCGCCGTTTTGCGGACAACTGGGACTTGTCGGCGCAGCGCGCGCTGACGGTCACGCGCGCGTTGATCGACGAAGGCGTGCCGTCCGCCACCGTGTTTGCCGCCGCCTTTGGGTCCGAGCAGCCGGTGGCGTCGAACGCCGACGAAGCCGGCCGCGCCAAGAACCGCCGCGTGGAAATCACGCCCATCCCGAAGCCGTCCAATGAGCCGGGAAAGCCGCGTGAACAGTAACGACGATGTCGACGGCGCGGTGGATGCCGTGAATGGCGTGGACGGCGTGGACGCGGCGGATGCCGTGGAGCCGACCGATGCCGTCCAGGCCGCCCAAGCCGTGGATACCGCGGGCGCCGCCGACGCGGCGGACGCAGCGGGCGTTGACGTGCCCTGGCTGGCGGCACAAGCCACCCTGGACGCCTGGGGCGACAGCGGTGCCGACCGCCTCGACCCGGTGCGCTTTCGCTTTCTTCAAGCCATGGCGCGGCGCACCGCCCCCCTGCAAGGCCTTGCCCGCCAACAGCTGGAGGACAAGTTGGACACGCATCTGCGCGCTTATGCGCAGCTGCTGGAGGAAGTGGAGCCGGACGCTTCGACGATGGATTCGGCCGAGGCATCAGAGCCCGCTTCGCCCCCCGCTTCGCACCGCCCTTCGCACCGCCCTTCGCACCCCTCTTCGCCCCACTCATCGCATCCCGCGTCGACATCGGCCGAGACATCGCCTGCCGCCTCTGCCACCCCCCAATCCGCCCCCGCCGCGCTGACCGAGCTGCTGGCCTACCTGACGTACCCCGACGCCCCGGACAACGACCCGACCTGGGACCGCGATGCGCTTGGCCTGCGCGAGGCATATCCCGACGTGCAGATGCTGGAGTATTTTCGCGGCGTCTGGTCGCGCGTCAGCGCCGACCGGCAGGTGCGCCAGTCGCAAGAGCAGGTGCACAAGAACGCCGGCCCGCTCAACTCCAACCAACTGGTGCACCGTGCGCTGTCGCTCATGCGCGAGTTGTCGCCCGGTTACCTGCAACAGTTTCTGTCGTACACGGACGCGTTGATGTGGATGGAGCAGATCCACGCGGCCACGGCGCCCGCGCCCAAGGAAAGCACGCGCTCGGGCGCCGCGAAAAAGACCTCGCGGGCGAAGGCGCGGCAAGGCTAGCCCCTGCGGCCGGGTTGCCGGCCCTGCCTATAATTAAGCCCATCCGTATCCGGCCACCCCGTCGGCCACCCATCGCCCCCACCCGCTTTGACGGCCCCGTCGCCGTACCTCATGTCCACCTTGCCTATCCGTGTGCTGTCGATCATCCCCCCGATGACCCAGCTCAATACGCCCTACCCCTCCACCGCCTATCTGACCGGCTTTTTGCGGTCGCGGGGGGTCACTGCCTATCAGGAAGACCTGGCGCTTGCGCTGGTGTTGCGCCTGTTGTCGGGCGACGGCCTGCGCGCCGTGGCGGACCGGATCGCCACGTTGCCGCTTGAAAAGCACACGCCCGCCATCCAGGCGTTCGTGGCGATGCAGCCGCGGTACCTGGCCACCATCGGCCCGACCATCGCGTTTTTGCAAGGCCGCGATTCCACGCTGGCGCATCGCATCGTGGGCCGTCACTTTCTGCCGGAAGGCCCGCGTTTCAGCACCTTGGACGTCTATATGGACGAAGACGGTGGCGACCCGCTGGGCTGGGCGTTCGGCGCCCTGGGGCTGCAAGACCGGGCCAAGCACCTGGCCACGCTGTACCTGAATGACCTGGCGGACGTGCTGCGCGACGCGGTGGACTCGCGCTTTGAGTTCGTGCGCTACGCCGAATCGCTGGCCGGCAGCCAACCCACGTTCGACCCTTTGGCCAACGCCCTGGCCGGCGCGCCCACGCTGGTGGACGACACGCTGCACGGCCTGACGATCGACGCCCTGGCCCGCCATCAGCCAACGATGGTGCTGCTGTCGGTGCCGTTTCCGGGCGCGGTATACGCGGCGTTCCGCATTGCGCAAACCATCAAGGCGCAGGACCCGGCCATCATCACCGTGCTGGGCGGCGGCTTCGTCAACACCGAACTGCGCGAACTGAAAGACCCGCGCGTGTTCGACTACTTTGACTTCGTCAGCCTGGACGCCGGCGAACGCCCGCTGCTGGCGCTGCTGGAACACGTGCAAGGCAAGCGGTCGCGCCAGCGTCTGGTGCGCACGTTCCTGCGCGACAAGGACAGCGGCGCCGTCCAATACGTGAACCTGGTCGAACCGGACGTGGCCTTTGCCGAAGTCGGCACGCCCACGTGGGACGGCCTGCCGCTGGACCGCTACCTGTCGCTGCTGGACATGCTGAACCCCATGCACCGCCTCTGGAGCGACGGGCGCTGGAACAAGCTGACCGTGGCGCATGGCTGCTACTGGAAAAAGTGCAGCTTCTGCGACGTCAGCCTGGACTACATCGGCCGTTACGAGGGCGCATCCGCCTCGGTGCTGGCCGACCGCATCGAAGCCATCGTGCAAGAAACCGGGCAAACCGGTTTCCATTTCGTGGACGAAGCCGCGCCGCCCAAATCGCTGAAGGCGCTGGCCACCGAACTCATCGACCGCAACGCGGGCATTTCGTGGTGGGGCAATATCCGCTTTGAAAAAACGTTCAGCCCGGAATTGTGCGAACTGCTGGCCGACAGCGGTTGCATTGCAGTGTCGGGCGGGCTGGAAGTGGCGTCCGACCGCTTGTTGAACCTGATGAAGAAAGGCGTGTCGGTGGATCAGGTGGCGCGCGTCACGCGGGCGTTTTCCGACGCCGGCATCCTGGTGCACGCCTACCTGATGTACGGCTTTCCCACGCAAACGGTGCAAGACACCGTGGACGCGCTGGAATACGTGCGCCAGCTGTTCGCCAACGACTGCATCCAAAGCGGCTTCTTCCACCGCTTTGCCTGTACGGTGCATTCGCCGGTGGGCAAGAACCCCGAGGAATACGGCGTCACGCTGCAACCCCTGCCGCCCGTCACGTTCGCCAAGAACGACATCGGCTTTCATGACCCCACGGGCGTGGACCACGACGCGCTGGGCCGCGCGCTAAAAAAGGCCATCTACAACTTCATGCATGGCATCGGCCTGGACGAAGACGTGCGTACGTGGTTCCCGTTCAAGGTGCCCAAGACCACCGTGTCGAAAAACCGCATCGCCCGCGCGCTCAGCCAGCAGGGCTGAAGCCGGGGCGAACGCCGGCCAGGGCTGGCTCCGGGTGGCTTCGGTTTGCTCCGCTTTGCCCGGGTTGCCCCGTTTGCCCCGTTTGCCCCGTTTGCACGTGATCGTCGCGCGCAGTACTATACGATCCATATACAAACCATATACGGATCGTTCCTTCATGGGCCTCGTCAAAATTTCCGAGCAGATGCATGAGAATCTGCGTGTCGCCAGCAGCGCGCTCAGCCGCTCGATCAATTCCCAAGCTGAACACTGGATGCGCATCGGCATGCTGTCCGAGCTTTACCCCGAGATGTGCCACGCGGACATCTGCCAGTTGCTGATCCGCATCGAACAAAGCGAAGGCTTCACGATTGCATCGCTGTCCCGGCGCACGCCGGACGCCGCCCAGGAGGTTGCGTAAATGGCGCGCAAGGTTTCCATCAAATCCGCCGCTGATATCGCCATGGCCCGCAAGGCAGGCGCCATGGCGGCCGAAGTGCTGCACATGATCGGCGAACACGTGCGCCCCGGTGTCACCACCGACGAGCTCGACCGCATCTGCAACGAATACATCGTCAACGTGTTGAAGGCCATTCCGGCCAACGTCGGTTACCACGGCTTTCCGAAAACGATCTGCGCGTCGGTCAACCACGTCATCTGCCACGGCATCCCGTCGGCCAAGGTGCTGAAAAACGGCGACATCCTGAACATCGACGTGGCCGTCATCAAGGATGGCTGGTTTGGCGACACCAGCCGCATGTACTACGTGGGCCAGCCCAGCCCCTTGGCGCGCCGCCTGGTCAACACCACGTACGAAGCCACGCGCGCCGGCATCATGGCCGTCAAGCCCGGGGCCACGCTGGGCGACATCGGCCACGCCATCCAGACGGTGGCGCATCGCGAACACTTCAGCATCGTGCGTGAATATTGCGGTCACGGCATCGGCCAGATCTATCACGACGAGCCGCAAGTGCTGCACTACGGCCGCCCCGGCGAAGGGCTGGTATTGCAACCCGGCATGATGTTCACGATTGAACCGATGATCAACGCCGGCAAGCCGGCCACCAAGCAATTGCCGGACGGCTGGACGGTGGTCACCAAAGACCGCTCGCTGTCGGCGCAATGGGAACACATGGTGGTTGTGACCGACACCGGCTACGAGGTACTGACGCCCTGGCCCGACGGCTACGGCGACTATCCGCCGATACCCTGACGGGAAGTGTGACCGTTGCGGCGGGCCGGGCGGCCTGTCGCCCCAACGTCGCGGGGTCCATGGCAAGGACCGGAGTGCAGGCCATCAAGGGCACGATCATGATCGTGCCCTTGCCGTTTCCGGCGCTATTGCAGCCCCCTGCCCCATTCCTTCATGCCCGTCCCGCCAGTCCTGTCTTCCCTGCCCGCCGCCTTTCGCCGCTTGGCCGCGTCCAACCTGGCCGCCCAGTTTTCCGAACAGATGGCATTGGCCGCCGCCCCGTTGGTGGCGGTGTTGACGCTGGGCGCCACGGCCGCGCAGACCGGCGCGCTGCAAGCGGCGCAGACCTTGCCGTTTCTGCTGCTGTCCCTGCCGGCGGGCGTCCTGGCCGACCGAATGTCGCGCAAGGCGCTGATGACGGGGGCCGAATGCGTGCGCGCGGCCAGCCTGTTGGTCTTGCTGGCGCTGCTTTGGATGGGCGCGCTGAACCTGACGTGGCTGGCGGCGCTGGGTTTCCTGGGTGCAGTGGGCACCGTGGCGTACAACGTATCGGCCCCGGCGCTGGTGCCGCGCCTGGTGCGGGCCGGCGACCTGGCCAACGCCAACCGCTGGCTGGAGTTGGCGCGCAGCTGCGCGTTCTCGGCCGGGCCGGCTGCGGGCGGCGCGCTGGTGGGCTGGATGGGCGCGCCCATCGCCTATGTGCTGGCCACCACCTTGTCGCTGCTGGCGGCAGTGTGCCTGGCGGGCTTACCGCAAGATGCCGCGCCGGATGCGGGGTCTGATGCGGCGTCCGATCTGGGGTCTGATGCGGCGTCTGATGGGGGAGCTGATGCAGGGGCGCCTGCGCGGGATGCGCCGCCCGTTGGCGCGCCCTTGCGCCCCGGCATCCTGGCGCAATTGCGCGAAGGCGCTGCGTTTGTCGCGGCACATGCATTGCTGCGTCCCGTGCTGATCACCGCCGTGTTCTTCAACACCGCCTGGTTCATTCTGCAAGCGGTGTACGTGGCGTACGCCATCGACCGGCTGGGCCTGAGCGCCACGGGCGTGGGCATCACGCTGGGCGTGTATGGCGCCGGCATGCTGGCCGGTGCGTTGGCGGCGCCGTGGCTGGCGCGCCGGCTGAGCTTCGGCGCGATGATCGCGGCCGGGCCGTTGACGGCGTTGGTGGCAAGCGGCATCTTGCTGTCCACCCTGGCCTACCCGTCCGGCGTGTGGGCGGCCCTGGGGTTCTTTCTGTTCGGCGCGGGCCCGATTCTGTGGACGATCACCACCACCACGCTGCGCCAGGCCGTCACGCCCAATGCACTGTTGGGCCGCGTGTCGGCGGTGATCCTGACCGCCACGTTCGGCGCCCGCCCGGTCGGCGCGCTGATCGGCGCGGGTCTGGCGGCGCGCGTGGGGGTCGAAGCGTGCCTGTGGGCGTCCACGGCGGGGTTCGTGGTTCAGTTCCTGGTGCTGTTCGCGTCGCCGGTGTTGCGGCTGCGCAGTCAGCCGGAAAGCGTCGGCGCGGGCGCATAGCGCGGCGTTGCCATCAGGCGGGCTGGATGGCTGGCTGGTGGCTGGTGGCTGGCTGGCCGGACGTTACGACGAATGCCACGCGGGCTGGCTGGCTAGCTAGCTGGCCGGCCGGACGTTACGAAGAATGCCACGCGGGCTGTTGCGGTCGTCGGTGGGCGTTTCTGTATCTGGCGGGGCACGACACGGCCCGTTAGACTCGCCCCTGTCCGCGCGCCGGTAAGCCGATGGCATACCCCCTTAGTTGCCCCTCTCTTCATTTGCCCGCACTTCATTTGCCCGCACTTCATTTGCCCTCACTTCATTTGCGGTCACTTCATTTGCGCCCACTTCATTTGCGCTCACTCCACCAATACGCCGCCCCCGCATGATGCTGAAAATTCTAGGTAAAGCTTCGTCCATCAACGTGCGCAAGGTGCTTTGGACCTGTGCTGAATTGAACCTGCCTTTCATCCGCGAAGACTGGGGCGCGGGCTTTCGGCCCACCAGCGACCCGGAATTTCTGGCGCTGAACCCGAACGCCATGGTGCCCGTCATTGAAGACGGCGACTTCGTGCTGTGGGAGTCCAACAGCATCATCCGCTACCTGGCGGCGCAATATGGCGGCGATGCGCTCTACCCCGCCAATCCCAAGACACGCGCCCGCGTGGACCAATGGATGGACTGGCAGGCCACTGACCTGAACCGGTCATGGAGCTACGCTTTCATGGCGCTGGCGCGGCATTCCCCGGCGCACCAGGACGCGGCAAGCATCGACGCCTCGCGCCGGGCATGGGCGTTCTATATGGGGATACTGGACGCGCGACTGGCGGCGACCAAGGCCTACGTCGCGGGCGACGCATTCACGCTGGCAGACATCGCCATCGGCCTATCCGTCAACCGCTGGTTCGCCACGCCCTTCGCTTTGCCGACCTTGGCGCCGAACGCCGCAGCGCCCGCTGCTACGAACGCCGCACCGACCGCCACACCGACCACGACGCCGCCCGCCTCGCTATCCGCCGCGGCGTCATTGCCTGCCTTCGACAAGCCCGCGCTGCCCGCGGTGCAGGCCTACTACGATCGCCTGACCGAGCGCGACGGCTATCGGCTGTACGGCCGCAACGGCGTGGCCTGACCCTGGCATGCGGGCGACGCCGCGCCCGCACGCCCCGCCCTGACGCCCTGTCCGCGCTACTTCACCACGCCGCAAACCAGTCGGCCGCCTCCGCCGCCCAAGGGCGCCGGGGTGTCGCTGTAGTTGTCGCCGCCCACGTGCACCATCACCGCATGCTTTTTCACGTCGGCCAGCTTCAGATGCGGCGCCACCACGGCTTTTTTGGCAGTGCCATCGGCGGCCACCACGATGAAAGGCAGATCGCCTTGATGGCCGTCGGTGGCCATGGGGCCCTTGTGCGCCTTGGTGCCCTTGGGGTCCAGGTGCCCGCCCGCCGCGCCGCCGGGCGCCATCTTGTCGTTCACCATGCCTGGCATGCACGAGCCTTTTTCATGCACATGAAACCCATGCTCGCCGGGCGGCAGGCCTTTCAGGTGGGGCGTGATCTGCAAGCCGCCCTTGGTGTCCTTCAGGGAAATCGTGCCGGCGCTTTTACCCAGGCCCTCGGCAGTCAGGAACGACATCGTGACGTCTTCGGCCAAGGCCGCGCTGGATGCGCCCGCCAACGTCAGGCCCGCGACCAGCATCGAGATTTTCTTCATGAAGTGCCTCCTGGAATCATGCACGCAAGGTGCGGATGCCCAGCCACGGCGGCCGTGCCGCCTGGCCGATAGCGCAGAAAACAATAGCACCGGCGCGCCAACGCGCGCCAGCACTCTTCCTTCCTGATACAAGCCATCAGGCTTGTTAACGATTCAGCAGCAGCACCAATGCGTGCAACGCCACGCCGATCAAGCCGCCCACCAGCGTGCCGTTGAAACGGATGTATTGCAGATCGCGGCCCACGCTCAGTTCCAGTTCATCGACCAGATGGCGTTCGTCCCAGTTCTTGACCGTGCGCGAGATGTGCTCCGTCACGCCGATGCGCAGCCGCCCGGTCAGCCGCCGCGCGCTGCCCAGCACGTGGCTGTTGATGGCCTCGCGCAGGCCGGGGTCTTCGCCCAGCTTGCGGCCCAGTGCCAGCAACGCGCTTTCAAGGTGAGCCGCCAGCGCCGAGCCTTCGTCGGACAGATCGCGCCGCAGCGCCGCGTGGATGTCGTCCCACAGCCCTTGCACGTATTCCTGCACCTTGGGGTGGTCAATGGCGCGCTGCTTCAGTTCTTCAACCTGGGCGGACAAGGCCGGGTCGGCCTTCAGGCGTTCGATGTAGTTCAACACCCACGCCTCGTAGTCGCGGCGCACGGGATGGTCGGGTTCGGACAGCACGTCGCGCAGCTCGTCCATCAACGCCATCGCCAGCCGGTCGGCCAGGTTGTCGGCGATGCCGTCCACCGACTTCACCGCGTTCACGGCCGCGATGATGCGCGGCCATTCCTTGCGCGCGAATTTCACCAACAGCGTCGACGCGCGATCCTTGACCTCGTCCTGGCCCAGGTAGCCGCCCAGCCGTTCCATGGCGGCATCCAGCAATTCCTGATGGCGGCCGTCGCGCGTCAGCAAGCCCAGCACTTCGCCCACCGTGCCCGCCGCGTCCCAACGGCGCAGGTTCTTCACGACGAACTCCTGGATCACGCCACGCACGGCGTGGTCGTCCAGCATGTCCAGCGTTTGCAGCGCCACGCGGCGCGCGCCGTCGCTCAAGGCCTGCGCCTGCCTGGGCCGCACCAGCCAGCGTGACAGCCGCGCGGCGGGATCAAAGACGCGCAGCTTTTCCATCAAGGTGTCCGGATCCAGGAAGTGGTCGCGCACGAACACCGCCAGGTTGTCGCCGATGCGGTCTTTGTTGCTGGGGATGATTGCTGTGTGCGGGATGGGCAGGCCCAGCGGGCGGCGAAACAGCGCCACCACCGCGAACCAGTCGGCCAGCGCGCCCACGGTGGCGGCTTCACAGAACGCCCGCACCCAGGCCCACGCGCCCTGCCCGCCCATGACGTGGCTGGTGATGAAGCCGCACACCATGGCCACCAGCAACGCCAGCGCGGCGATTTTCATGCGCCGCAATTGCGTGCGGCGCACATCGGAAGCCAGGGACGAATGCGTGGCGAACGCGGCGGCGGGCGAGGAAGTTTCGGGCATGACGGTTCCGGCGTGGCGAGGCGTCAGCATACCAACAGCGCTATTCGCCCAGGAACTCCGACACGGCCTCCAGCCCTTCGATATGGTCGGCCACCACCTTCGCGATAAAGGCGATGGGCACGGACAGCAGCGTGCCCCAGATGCCCCACAACCAGGTGAACAGCAGCAGCATCATGAACACCGCCACCGAGTTCATCCGGGCAATGCGGCCCGACATCCACGTGGTCACCAGCACGCCGATCAGCAAGGCGATCACAACCGAACTGCCCGCCACCTGAAGCGCCGGCCCGATCTCGCCGAACTGAATCAAGGCGGCCACCCCCGTGCCCACCGCCGTCAGCAGCGGGCCAAAGTACGGGACGATGTGCAGCGCGCCCGCCACCACGGCCCAGGTGGCGGCGTTTTCCAGGCCCAGCAGCCGAAACGCCCCCCACGACAGCACGCCCAGCGCCACATTGGTCACCAGCATCATCGCCATGTACATGTGGATCGAGCTGTTGATCTGGTCCAGCATGTGCACGCTGATCTTTTTCTGCGACAAGGTCTTGCCCGCCACCTTGACGAACTTGCGCTTGAACGCGTTGCCCGACAGCAGCAGGAAGAACACCAGGAATACGCTCATCGTCGCCTGGCCCAGGAAGGTGGCCAGGCCCTTGGAGCCCCACAGCAGGAACTCGCTGAATCCCGCGTCCGACTTCGTCACCACAACCTGGCGGCCGGGCGGGATGCCGCCGGTTTCCTGCAGCACGCTGGCCGCGCCCTTGATGCGTTCGATGATGGAGCCGTCGCCGCTGGCAAAGCCGCCCAGCGTGCGCGAGATCTTGCCCGAGATCTCGGGCAAGGCGTCCACGATGGAAGTGACCTGGCTTTGCGTGGCATACACCAGCCCCGCCAGGCCGAAGGCGATCACGGCCATCAGGATGACGATGCCGATGGGACGCGGCACGCGGACGCGCTCCATCAGCGCGACGGCCGGGTCCAGCGCATACGAGACCACGATGGCCATGACCACCGGCACGATGAATTCCTGCGCCATCTTCAGTGAGAACAGCACGGCCAGCACGGTCAGCGTGGTCAGACAGGCGCCGCGGGCCCAGACGTGCGTGACGTCAGGCGCGGGCTCGGGGACGATGCCGGCGTCCTGGACCGTGGCTTTTTCGTCCGAGGCACGATCATCCGGCCCCGACTTTTCCGCCGCGCGTTCTTCGGGTGATTTTGGCTCGGCCGCGCCGGCCGCAACTGCCCCGGCCTTCGCCTGGACGGCGCCCGCTGCGCGGCCTGCCGTGTCAGGCACTGTGGTGTCACGCGTGCGGTCCCGCGCGCTGTCCTGCGTGCCGTCCCGCGTGTCATCCCGCGTGTCATCCCGCGTGTTGTCACGCGTGTTGTCCGGCGTCTTGTTCGCCGGTGTCGCGCTATCCATCCCGCCCCCACTTTCCGTTTTTTGGTTGAGGTGGTCAGCAAGTATCGTGCCCGGCGCTTGTCAGCCCTTCACCGCCAGCAGGCCGGCCTGACCTTCGTGACTGCGTTGCGCGCGTTCCAGGATGAATTCGATCAGCATCGATATCGCGCGCGGATGGTGTCGGTTGGGCATGTACAGCATATACATGCCGCGTCCAAAAATGCTTAAACGCCATGGTGTCAGCACCGGCAGCAGTTCGCCCCGCGCAATGTCGTCGTGCACCACATAGTCGGGCACCACGCCCACGCCCAGCCCAGCCCGGATGGCATCGCGCAGAAATGCGTAGTTGCGGGAAATCACCGTCGGTTCCAGCACCACGTGCTGGCGCGGCTGGCCGTCGTAATACGCCGATAGCCGCAACGGCCTGCCGATCACGGCGGCGCTGATGACCGGCAGTTGCGCCAGGTCTTCCGGGCGTTCGGGCAAGCCTCGGGCGTCGGCATAGGACTGGGACGCGCATGCCACGTAGCGCACCAGGCCCAATTCGCGCGCCACCAGGTTTTGCGGAGGCTCGGACATGATCCGCACCGCGATGTCGACCTCGTCGCGCAGCAGATCGTCCACGCTGTTCTCGAACAACACGTCCAGCACGATGTCGGGATAGGCCGCCTTGAATTCCAGCAGCCAGGGCGTCATCACGAATTGCCCGTAGCCACTGGGCACGCTCAGCCGCACCTTGCCCTGCGGCGTCTTGCCCAGCGTATCGACGGCTTCGCGCGCCGCCACCAGCTCGTCCTGAATGCTGCGGCCATGTTGATACAGCTTCAGGCCGATCTCGGTGGCCTCAACGTGCCGGGTCGTGCGCCGCACCAGCTGCATGCCCACCGACCGTTCCAGCTGGTTCAGGTGATAGCTGACGTTGGCGCGCGTCATCTTGAGCCTGCGCGCCGCTTCGCTCAGGTTGCCGGCGTCCAGGATATCGACCAGCAAGGTCAGGGATTTGGTGTCCATGGTGTCTCCTTGCGCGGAATTGTCAAATTTTATTATCCGTAGTGTCAATTCCAGATGTCATTGTCAAGACATCTTTACTGCGAAAGAATAAAGAAATAAGAGATCAGCGATACGCGACAAGCGATCAGCGATAAGCCGTTACCGGCTTGCCCAGGCGCCGCCCCGGCGGACGCCTTACCGGAGACAAGGACCCCATGACGGACAGCAGCACTGCCGGCGCCGCCCACGCGCGCCGCGACGAAGACATCCTGGTCATCACCCTGGACCACCCTCCCGTGAACGCCCTGAGCGCCGATGTGCGCCGCGACCTGTCCGACGCCATCCAGGCAGGCCAGGCCGATACATCCGTACGCGCCATTCTGTTGGTGGGCGCGGGCAAGAACTTCATCGCGGGCGCCGACATCCGCGAATTCGGCAAACCGCCCAGGCCGCCCGCGCTGCCCGACGTGTGCAACCACATCGAGGCCAGCACCAAGCCCGTCGTCGCCGTGCTGCATGGCGCGGCATTGGGCGGCGGCCTGGAAGTCGCGTTGGCCGCGCACTACCGCGTGGCGCTGGCCAGCGCCAAGCTGGGCTTGCCCGAAGTGAACCTGGGCCTGTTGCCCGGCGCCGGCGGCACGCAGCGCACGCCCCGCCTGATTGGCGCGGCGGCGGCACTGGACCTGATGCTGTCCGGCAAGCACCTGTCAGCCGACGCCGCTTTGCGTGCGGGCTTGGTGGATACACTGGCCGACGGCGACGACGCCTTGGCGGCCGGGCTGGCCTACACCCGCCAACTGTTGGCGCAGGGCGCCGGCCCGCGCCGCAGCCGCGACGCCACCGCCGCGCTGGCCGACAAGGCCGCCGCCCTGGCCGAAGCCGCCGCCGCCGGCGAACGCGTCGCCCAGACCCTGCGCGGTTTGTATTCTCCCGCGAAGATCGTCGAAGCCGTGCGCGCCGCCATCGAACAACCGTTTGACGAGGGCCTGCGTACCGAACGCGCCTTGTTTCTGCAATGCCTGGACAGCCCGCAACGCGCCGGCCTGGTGCACGCCTTTTTTTCCGAACGCGAAACCACGAAAATCCCCGAACTGAAGGAAGCCAAGCCGCGCCGCCTGGACAAGATCGGCGTGGTGGGCGGCGGCACGATGGGCGCCGGCATTGCCGTGTCGGTGCTGGACGCGGGCCTGCCGGTGGTCATGGTGGAACAGGACGACGCCGCGCTGGAACGGGGTCGCGCCCGCGTGGCGCAGGTGTATGACCGACTGGTGAAAAACGGCCGCATCAGCGCGCAGGAACGCGATGCGCGGCTGGCGCGGCTGGCCGGCGCCACCACCTACGATGCGCTGGACGATGCAGACCTGATCATCGAGGCGGTGTTCGAGGACATGGACGTCAAGCTGGCCGTCTTCGCGCAGCTGGACCGCGTGGCCAAGCCCGGCGCGGTGCTGGCCACGAACACGTCTTACCTGGATATCAACCGCATCGCCTCAGCCACGCGCGGCCCGGCCGACGTGCTGGGCCTGCACTTCTTTTCACCGGCCAACATCATGAAGCTGCTGGAAATCGTGGTGGGCGAACATACCGCCCCCGACACGGTGGCCACCGGCTTCGAATTGGCGCGCCGCCTGCGCAAGACGCCGGTGCGCGCCGGCGTGTGCGACGGCTTCATTGGCAACCGCATCCTGGCCGTCTACCGCCAGGCCGCCGACATGATGATGGAAGACGGCGCGTCGCCCTATGACATCGACGCCGCCGCGCGGGAATTCGGCTACCCGATGGGCCCGTATCAAATGGCGGACCTGGCGGGCGGCGACATCGGCTGGGCCACGCGCAAGCGCCGCGCCGCCACCCGCGACCCGGCGCTGCGCTATGTGCAGATCCCGGACCGGTTGTGCGAACGCGGCTGGTTCGGCCAGAAAACGGGCCGGGGCTTCTACCAATATCCCGACGGCGCGCGCGTGGGCACGCCGGACCCCGAGGTGCTGGCCATCATCGACGAAGAACGCCGCCGCGCCGGCGTTACGCCACGCGCCTTTACCCACGAGGACATCCTGCGCCGGTATCTGGCCGCCATGGTCAACGAGGCCGCCAACGTGCTGCACGAAGGCATCGCGCTGCGGCCGTCGGACGTGGATGTGGTGTTTCTGTCCGGCTACGGCTTTCCGCGCCATCGCGGCGGCCCGATGCACTACGCCGACAGCGTGGGCGCGGCGCAGGTGCTGGCCGACATCCGCGCCTTTGCCAAAGAAGACCCGGCGTTCTGGAAGCCGTCGCCCTTGCTGGTTCGCCTGGCCGAATCCGGCGGCACCTTCGCCAGCTTGAACCAAGGCGCTTGAACGCGGGCAATCCATGCAAGCCCCGATCGCCGCCCAGGATCGCCGCGCCGGGCCGCTGCACCGGATCGCAGCCACTTAGCACGGCTGCCTGATCCCGGCTCCTTACTTTTTACTGGAACTCTTATGCGCGAAGCCGTCATCGTCTCTACCGCCCGCACCCCCATCACCAAGGCGGGGCGCGGCGAATTCAACCAGATCGCCGGGCCCACGCTGGCCGCGCACGCGGTGCGCGCCGCCGTTGATCGCGCCGGCATCGACCCCGCGCTGATCGAAGACGCCTTCATCGGCTGCGGCTACCCGGAAGGCGCCACCGGCCGCAACATCGGCCGCCAGGCCGTCATCCGCGCGGGCCTGCCCGTCAGCGTGGGCGGCGCCACCATCAACCGTTATTGCGCGTCGGGCCTGCAAGCCATTGCGTCGGCCGCCGGCCGCATCGTGATGGACGGCGCGCCGGCCGTGATCGCGGGCGGCGTGGAATTGGTGTCCCAGATTCGCACTCGCGATGACGGCGTCAGCGGCATGGACCCGTGGATCCTGGCCAACAAGCCCGAGCTTTACCTGCCCATGATCGAAACGGCCGACATCGTGGCCGCGCGCTACGGCATCAGCCGCGAAGCGCAAGACCGCTTTGCCGCGCAAAGCCAGGCGCGAACCGAAGCCGCGCAGGCCGCCGGCCGCTATCGCGAAGAAATCATTCCGGTCATCACCACCATGTCCGTCACCGACCGCGCCACCGGCGTGGTCAGCGAACGCGAAGTCACCGTCGACCAGGACACCTGCAACCGCCCCGGCACCACCTACGAAGCCCTGGCGAGCCTTGCGCCCGTGCGCGGCGAAGGCCAGTTCGTCACGGCCGGCAACGCGTCGCAGCTGTCCGACGGCGCCGCCGCTTGCGTGCTGATGGAAGCGGCCGAGGCGCAGCGCGCCGGCATCCGCCCGCTGGGCGCGTTCCGGGGCCTGGCCATTGCCGGCTGCGAGCCCGACGAAATGGGCATCGGCCCCGTCTACGCCGTGCCCAAGCTGCTGGCGCGCCACGGCTTGAAGGTCGAGGACATCGACCTGTGGGAACTGAACGAGGCGTTTGCGTCGCAAGCGCTGTATTGCCAGGAAAAACTCGGCATCCCCATGGACCGCCTGAACGTGGACGGCGGCTCCATCGCGCTGGGCCACCCGTTTGGCGTCACCGGCGCGCGCCTGGCCGGCCATGTACTGATCGAAGGCCGCCGCCGTGGCGCCCGCTACGCCGTGGTCACCATGTGCATCGGCGGCGGCATGGGCGCGGCCGGCCTGTTTGAAATCTATGCTTGATATCGCCTGAGGATCGTCATGGACCTGGAATTCACCCCCGAAGAAAATGCCTTTCGCGACGACGTGCGCGCGTTCCTGGCGGCCAAGCTGCCGCGCCGCCTGTCCGACAAGGTCAACCTGGGCAAGCTGCTGACCAAGGACGACATGGTCCAGTGGCACGCCATCCTGAATGAACAAGGCTGGCTGGCCACGCACTGGCCCGTGCAATACGGCGGCACCGGCTGGAGCGCCACGCAGAAGTACATCTTTGACAACGAATGCGCGCTGGCCGCCGCGCCGCGCATCGTGCCCTTCGGCCTGAGCATGCTGGGGCCGGTGCTGATCAAGTACGGCAACGACGCGCAGCGCCAGTACTGGCTGCCCCGCATCCTGGACGGC
This sequence comes from Achromobacter sp. RT286_PF, assembly GCF_059760425.1. NCBI lineage: Bacteria > Pseudomonadati > Pseudomonadota > Betaproteobacteria > Burkholderiales > Alcaligenaceae > Achromobacter > Achromobacter sp. RT286_PF. The sequence continues at coordinate 71,802 of NZ_JCBAMR010000014.1, read as the reverse complement.
AGCGACTGGTGGTGCCAGGGCTATTCGGAACCGGGCGCGGGGTCCGACCTGGCCTCGGTCAAGACCACGGCGGTGCGCGACGGCGATCACTACCTCGTCAATGGGCAGAAGACGTGGACCACGCTGGGCCAGTACGCCAACATGATCTTCTGCCTGGTACGCACGTCGCAGGAAGGCCGGCGCCAGGAAGGCATCAGCTTTTTGCTGATCGACATGAACAGCCCCGGCATTGAAGTGCGCCCCATCATCACGCTGGACGGCGAACACGAAGTCAACGAGGTGTTCTTCTCGGACGTGCGCGTGCCGGTGGCCAACCTGGTGGGCGAAGAAAACCGTGGCTGGACCTGCGCCAAGTACCTGCTGACCTACGAACGCACCAACATTGCCGGCGTGGGCCAGTCCACCGCCGCGCTGGAACGCTTGAAGGCCGTGGCCGCCAAGCAAAGAAAGAACGGCCGCCCGCTGGCCGAAGACCCGGACTTTGCCGCCCGACTGGCGCGCGTGGAAATTGAATTGGCCAACATGCGCACCACCAACCTGCGCGTGGTGGCGGCGGTGGCGGGCGGCGGTGCACCGGGCGCTGAAAGCTCGATGCTGAAGATACGCGGCACGCAGATCCGCCAGGAAATCACGGCGTTGAACCGCCGCGCGATGGGCCCGTACGCGCGCCCCTTCGTGCCCGAAGCGCTGCATGACGGCTATGACGCCGCCCCCATCGGCCCCGAAGGCGCCGACAGCGCCGCCGCGCAGTACTTCAACAACCGCAAGCTGTCGATCTTCGGCGGCTCCAACGAAATTCAAAAGAACATCATTTCCAAGATGATCCTGGGACTGTAAGGGCCGGCCATGAACTTTGAACACACCGAAGACCGGCGCATGCTTTCCGACATGCTGCGCCGCTTTGTCACCGAGCAGTACGACTTTGCGACCCGCGAACGCAATGCCCAATCGCCTCAAGGCTATAGCGAGCAGTTCTGGCGCCGTTATGCCGAGCTGGGCGCGATCGGCGCCTTGTTCACCGAAGCCGACGGCGGCTTGGGCGGCGCGGGCTTCGATATCTCCGTCGTCTTCGAGGCCTTGGGGCGCGGCTTGGTTGTTGAACCCTTTCTGGACGCCTTGATGGTGGGCAGCGCGATTGCCGCGACCGGCACGCCCGCCCAGCGCGAAGCGGTGGATGGCCTGATCGCGGGCAGCATCACGGCCGCGCTGGCGCAGGCCGAACCGGACTCGGGCTACGAACTGTCGCGCGTCAGCACGCGCGCCGAACGGTCAGGCGACGGCTGGGTACTGAACGGCGCCAAGGCCGTTGTCACGGCGGGTGAACATGCCGACCTGTTCCTGGTGTCGGCGCGCACATCGGGCGCGCAAGACGACGAAGCGGGCATCAGCCTGTTCCTGGTCAGCGCGGGCACGGCCGGGCTGGGCGTGCGCGGCTATGGCTTGATCGACGGCGGGCGCGCGGCCGAAGTCACGCTGGACAACGTCAAGCTGGGCCACGAGGCGCTGCTGGGCAATGTGGATGCGGGCCATGCGGTGCTGGAACGCGCCGTGGGGCGCGGCATCCTGGCGCTGTGCGCCGAAGCCGTGGGCGCGATGGACTGCGCCCGCGACGCCACCTTGGAATACTTGCGCACGCGGCGCCAGTTCGGCACGCCTATCGGCAGCTTCCAGGCCTTGCAGCACCGCATGGCGGATGTCTTGCTGGAAATTGAACAGGCGCGCTCGGCCGTCATCAACGCCGCCGCCGCGCTGGACCACCCGGACCGCGCCACCCGAGAACGCGCGCTGTCCGCCGCCAAGTTCACCATCGGCCGCATCGGCACGCTGGTGGCCGAAGAAAGCATCCAGCTGCATGGCGGCATCGGCATGACCTGGGAATTGCCGCTGGCCCACTACGCCAAGCGCCTCGTCATGATCGACCACCAACTGGGCGACGAAGACCACCACCTGCGCCGCTACATCGCGCTGGCACAGGCGTGAACGGAGGCCGGCACACCATGACGCAGGCCCACGCCGCCCCGCCCCTGTCGCCCCCATTCTCGGCGCCGTTCCCCGTGCGCAGCGCCGCCGACGTACAGCGCCTGCAAGCGCGGCCGCTGGCGGAAACGCTGACGGTGCAAAGCACCTACGAGATCTTCCGCAACTCGGCCGCGGCCTTCGGCGACAAGACCGCGCTGACCTTCCTGCGATCCGCCGACCCGGACGACGAGGCCATCCGCTGGAGCTACCGCGACTTGCTGGCCGGCATCCACCAGACGGCCAACCTGCTGCACGACCTGGGCGTGCGCGCGGATGACGCCGTGGCGGTCATGCTGCCCGGCTGCCTGGAATACCACCTGGCGCTGTGGGGCGGCGAGGCGGCGGGCATCGTCCAGCCGCTGAACCCGATGCTGACCGAAGACAAGCTCGCGTCCCTGATGACGGCGGCGCGCGCCAAGGTGCTGATCGCCTACGGCGCCGAGGCCGAATGCGAGATGTGGACCAAGGCCCTGCGCCTGCGCGACCGCGTACCGACCTTGCAGACGATCCTGCGCGTGGCGCCCCACACCGAAGCGCTGTCCGACCGGCCCGCCCTGCCCGATTACGCGCTGGACTTCAACGCCAACCGGTCCGCGCAGCCCGCCAGCCGCCTGCTTAGCGAACGCGTTATTCGCGCCAGCGACGTGGCGGCGTATTTCCACACGGGCGGCACCACCGGTGCACCCAAGCTGGCCATCCACACGCACGCCAACCAGGTCTTCACTGCCTGGGCCGCCGTGCAGTTGCAGAACGCCGGACCGACGGACGTGGTCATCAACGGCTATCCGCTTTTTCACGTGGCGGGCGTGTTGCCGGCGTCGCTGGCGGCCTTGTCGGCGGGCGTGGAAACCGTTATCCCCACGCCCATGTTGCTGCGCAACCGCGAGGTGCTGCGCAACTACTGGCGGCTGGTGGAAAAGCACCGCGCAACCTCGTTGCAAGGCGTGCCGACGATTTTGGCGGCCCTGGCCGACATACCGTTGGCCGGCGCGGATATCTCATCGCTACGCTATTGCCGCACGGGCGCCGCGCCCTTGCCCGCTGAACTGGCCGCGCGCTTCAAGCGGCTGTTCGGCTTGCAGGTAAACGAAAGCCTGGGCATGACGGAAATGGCGGGCATATCGTCCATCACCCCGCCCGGCTCGGTGTTTCCGGTCAATTGCGTGGGTTACCCGCTGCCTTACGTGCAGGTGCGCATCGTGGGGCTGGACGTGCCCTCGGGCCAGGCCGCGCGCGACTTGCCGCCCGGCACGCCGGGCATGGTGCTGTTCAAGGCACCGAATGTGATCCCCGGATTTCTGGACCCGGAAGACACCGCCCGCGCCTTCACGGAAGACGGCTGGCTGATCAGCGGCGACGTCGGCTTCATGGACGACGAAGGCCGGCTGCACCTGCAAGGCCGCGCCAAGGACCTGATCATCCGGGGCGGCCACAACATCGATCCCAAGACCATCGAAGACGCCCTGGCCACGCACCCCGGCGTGCACCTGTGCGCGGCGGTCGGCGCGCCGGACGCCTACGCCGGCGAGTTGCCCGTGGCCTTCGTCACGCTGATGGAGGGCGCCGAGGTCACGGAGGCCGAACTGGTTGCCTACGCCGCCGCCCATGTGGACGAAGGCCCGGCGCGGCCCAAGCGCGTGATCGTGCTGGACGCCATGCCCATGACCAATGTGGGCAAGATCTACAAACCCGATTTGCGCCGCCTGGCCACTGCCGTCTCGGTAGAGGCCGTGGTGGCGCGCACCCTGCAAGCGGCCGGCCTGACGGAAGACAGCAAGATCTTCCGCGTGCTGGCCGATGCACAACCGGATGTCGCCGTCCAGGCGGACGCCGACGCGCCCGCGCCGCTGAAGGAGCAGCTGCGCGAGGCGTTGGCGCGATTGCCGGTCAAGGTGGCCTTGCGCGACTGAACCGACGCCGCCCCCCCGCCCTTTCAGCGACAACCGACGACCGACGACCGACCACAACACACCACAACAACACCACAGGAGACAACCCATGCTGAAGATGCCTTTGCGCCGCGCCTGCCTGGGCGCATTGCTGCTTGCCGCCGTTGGCGCCGCCGTGCCGCTGGCCGCCAGCGCGCAAGCCGCTTTTCCCACCAAGCCCATCACCCTGATCGTGCCGTTCCCGGCCGGGGGCTCGACCGACCGCCACCTGCGCATCGTGGCGCAGGACGCGTCCAAATATCTGGGGCAACCGGTCATCGTGGAAAACCGTCCCGGCGCGGGCGGCACGCTGGGCACGGCCACCATGGCGCGCACCGCCAAGCCCGACGGCTACACGATCGCGCTGTACACGCTGGCTATGCTGCGCATGCCCTACATGCAGAAAAGCAGCTGGGACCCGATCAACGACTTCAGCTTCATCATCGGGCTGTCGGGCTATACGTTCGGCTTCACCGTGCGCTCGGATTCGCCGTACAAGACGTTTAACGAATACATCGAGGCGGCTCGCAAGGCGCCGGGCACCATCGACTACGGCTCCACGGGCATCGGCTCGTCGCCGCATCTGTTGATTGAAGAAATCGCCATCAACGCCAAGGTCAAGCTGAACCACGTGCCGTTCAAGGGCAACGCCGACATGCAGCAGGCGCTGCTGGGCGGCCACGTCATGGCGCAAAGCGACGCCACGGGCTGGGACCAGTTCGTGGACTCGGGCAAGATGCGGCTGCTGGTGACCTTTGGCGAAAAGCGCACCACGCGCTGGCCCGACGTGCCCACGGCGCAAGAGCTGGGCTACAAGGTCGTGTCCACGTCACCATATGGGTTGGCCGGCCCCAAGGGCATGGACCCGGCCGTGGTCAAGACCTTGCACGATGCGTTCAAGAAAGCGCTGTTCGACCAGGCCAGCATGGACGTGATGAAGCAGCTGAACCAGGAGCCGGCCTATCGCAACAGCGAAGACTACAAGGCGTGGGCGCAGGCGACCTATGTGAAGGAAAAGGGCTTGATCGAATACCTGGGTCTGATGGCCAAGGACTGACGCCTGGGCGGTGCGCGCGGGGGATAAGGCTGCGCGCACCGCGGTATGGCGGCCTTTGGGGGCAATGGGTATGGAAGCACAACGCGCGCCCGGACCCGGTTTTGCATCCGCGCTTTGTATGCAAAAAATGTTTGTCTTTCCTGTCCGGCTTTTTGATAGACTGGCTGCCCGAAGATTTTGCCCTGCGGCCGCCGCAGCCGCGTCCCATGACCCAGGAAGTTTCCACAGACCCCAGCGCCGACGATATTGCCCGCGAAGTTTCCGCCGCCATCGTGGCGCACAAGCTTCCGCCCGGCACCCGGCTGCGCGAAGAGGCGCTGGCGCGGGTCTACAAGGTCAGCCGCACCAAGATCCGCGCCGCCCTGCTGATGCTGTCCAAGGACAAGCTAATCAATATCGTTCCGGACAAGGGCGCGTTCGTCAGCAAGCCCGACGCGAACGAAGCGCGCGAGGTCTACGCCGTGCGCCGCATCCTGGAAGCCGCCCTGGCCAAGGAATTCGTGGCGCGCGCCACGGCTGCCGATTACCGCCGCATTGACGCCCATCTGGCAGAAGAACGCGCGGCGCTTGAAGCCGGCGACGTGCAAAAGCGCAACCAGCTGCTGGGCCATTTCCACATCCTGCTGGCCGAAGCCGTGGGCAATTCGGTGCTGACCGGCATGCTGCGCGAACTGTCGGCGCGCAGTGCCGTGATTACCGTGCTGTACCAAAGTTCGCACGACGCCAGTTGCTCGTCGCAAGAGCACCACGCCTTCATCGAGGCGGCCCGCGCGGGCAACACCGAACGCGCCTGCGCGCTGATGGACGAGCATCTGGAACACGTGCAGACAGCGCTGAACTTCACCGACGACAGCCAGGGCGGCAGCGATCTGGTGACGGCGTTGCTTAGCTAGCCGGGCTGGCATCACCCCAGCAATTGCCCCATCCGTTCCTGCAACCAAACCTCGGTCGCGCTTAGCGTCGCCCCTTGGAGCCACAGCGCGCGCACCGACAGCATCGGCAAGGACAGGCCCGCGCACGGCACGCGCGCCAGCGTGCGGCGAAAGCTTTCGTATTCCGCGATGTTCAGCGGCAGGATCGCCCAGCCCAGCTCGTCCGCCACCATGCCGGCGATGCTGTAGAAGCTGTCCGTGCGCCACACCGTCGGGCTCAGCACCACCTCTTCCACCCCTTCCATCTGCATCACCAGTTGCCGATAGCGGGCCAGATCGCTGCGCGTGACCTCGGCCAGTTCGGTCAGCGGATGCCCCGACGCCACGAACACCGCCTGCGCCACATTGCCCAGGTAACGGTGCGCGAACGCGCTGCCCGGGTCGCCCCGGTCAAAGTGGAACGCGAGGCTGGCGCGGCCTTGCTGCACGTAGTCGGCCACCTCGGTGGCGGTGCCGTTCAGCTGCGTTAATTCCAGGGCGGGAAAGCGGTCGGCCACTTCGACCACCAGCGCGCCCAGCACCTGATACGGCAGTGCTTCGTCCAGCGCGATCGACAGGCGCGCATCCTGCCCGGCGGCAAACGACAGCGCCCGCTGGTCCAGCCCGCCGGCCTGCCGCAGCAGTTCGCGCGCTTCTTGCAGCATGACTTCGCCGGCGGGCGTCAGGGTGGCGTTGCGGCGCGACCGGTCGAACAGTTCCACACCCAGATCCGCCTCCAGCAGGCCCACCGAGGTGCTGATGGCGGACTGTGCCCGCCCCAGCCCGCGCGCCGCCGCCGAGAAAGAGCCGGCGTCGGCCGCCGCGACGAAATGCCGAAGTTGGTCCAGGGTCCATTGCATGAGCGCCTCCTTAATTCATCTATTTTATAGATGGAATCAAACTTTTTAGGGCAAATAAACAGATAGATAATGCGTGCCTTGCGCTTGGCAGCCGCCCTTGCGGCGCAACAACCCAAGCGTGGATTCAAAGGAGTAGAACTATGCAGCGGACTCATTCGAACGCTGTCGCCACGGCCGATCCGCGCCGTTGGCTGGTGCTGGGCATTGTGTCCATCGCCTTGTTATTGATCGTGGTGGACATGACGGTGCTGTACACCGCCCTGCCCCGGCTGACGCACGAGCTGGGCGTCACCGCGTCGGAAAAATTGTGGATCGTGAACGTGTATGGCCTGGTGGTGTCGGGCCTGCTGCTGGGCATGGGCACGCTGGGCGACCGGCTGGGCCACAAGCGTCTGTTCATGATGGGGCTGGTGGTGTTCGGCGTGGCTTCGCTGGCAGCGGCGTATTCGCCGGCCGCCGCCCCGCTGATCGCGGCGCGCGTGCTGCTGGCCGTGGGCGCCGCCATGATGATGCCCGCCACGCTGTCCATCATCCGGCTGACTTTCGCGCAAGAGCGCGAGCGCGCCGTGGCGATCGGCATCTGGGCCTCGGTGGCCTCGGGCGGCGCGGCGCTGGGGCCGGTGGTGGGCGGAGTGCTGCTGGAGCATTTCTGGTGGGGGTCGGTGTTCCTGATCAACGTGCCGATTGTGCTGCTGGCGCTGCCGCTGGCCTGGCGGCTGATTCCGGCCAGCCGCCCCGCCACCGCGCGGCCGTGGGACCTGACCGGGTCGCTGCAAGTCATGGCCGGCTTGATCCTGTGCGCCTATGCGCTAAAGGAACTGGGCCGCGCGTCCACGTCGTGGCTGCATGCGGGCCTGGCCTGCGTGGCCGGGGTCGCCATGCTGACGGTGTTCGTGCGCCGCCAGCGCCGCCGGCCCTATCCGTTGATCGACTTTGCCATCTTCCGCAACGCCACCTTCAGCTCGGGGGTCGCCGCCGCGCTGTTCGCCGGCGCCGCGCTGCTGGGCCTGGAACTGGTCTTCAGCCAGCGCTTGCAACTGGTGCTGGGCATGTCGCCCATCCAGGCCGCGCTGTTCATCCTGCCGCTGCCGCTGGCCGCCTTCGTGGCCGGCCCCGTGGCGGGATGGCTGCTGGCCTACGTGCGCGGACCTCGGCTGATGTTCCTGTCGCTGGCCGTCTCGGCGGCGGGCATGGGCGCGTACCTGCTGTGCTATGACGGCGCCGTGCTGCCGCAGATGGTCAGCCTGAGCGTGCTGGGCCTGGGCATCGGTGCAACGATGACTGCGGCGTCCAGCTCCATCATGCAAAGCGCCACGCCGGAACGCGCGGGCATGGCGGCATCGATTGAGGAAGTGTCGTACGAGCTGGGTGGTGCGCTGGGCGTGACGTTGATGGGGTCCATCCTGTCGGGCGTGTACGCCAACACGCTGGACGTGCCGCCGGCGCTGGCGGCGGCCCCCGCGCTGCGCGACAGCCTGGACGAAGCGTTGATCGTGGCCGAAGGCCTGCCCACCGACCTGGCAGCCACGCTGACCGAGTTGGCCCGGACGGCGTTCGACACGGGCTACGCCGCGGTCATCGCCACCGCCACGGTCATGCTGGTGGCCACCGCCGCGTTCGTGCTGCTGAACCGGTCGCGGCGGCAGGCGGCGGCTGCTTAAGGTGGCGCAACCCGTCCCCTGTCCCATAAGCATCCAAGCGCTCAGCGCGTGCGAAACGCGTTGTCCATGTCCGCGATCAGGTCTTCTTCGTGCTCCAGCCCGATCGAAATGCGGATCAGCCCTTCCGACACGCCCGCCGCCTCGCGTTCGGCGGCCGGCACGCCGGAATGGGTGGTGGACGCGGGATGGCACACCAGCGATTCCGTGCCGCCCAGGCTCACGGCCGACTTGAACAGATGCAGCGCGTTGATGAAGCGGAAGGCGCGTTCGCGGCCACCGTCCAGCACGAACGCAAACGTCGAGCCAGGCCCCGTGCACTGCCGCTTGTAGACTTCCTGATAGGTGCGATCCGCAATCATCTCGGGATGAAAAAGCGTGACCTTTTCGTAGGGGTTGCCGGCCAGCCATTGCGCCACCTTGGTCGCCGTGCGCGCGGCCTGCTTCATGCGCAGCACCACGGTTTCCATCGACCGCGTAATCATCCAGCACGAATGCGGGTCCAGCTGCGAACCGAACGCGCTGCGTATCGCGCGCACCTTCTTGATCAGGTCCTTGCTGCCCGTCACCGCGCCCGCCACCAGGTCGCTGTGACCGCCCACGTATTTCGTCAGCGAATACACGCACAGGTCCACGCCATGCTCGGCCGGCTTTTGGAAGATGGGCCCCAGCAGCGTGTTGTCGCACACCGAAACCGGGCGATAGCCGTGCCGCGTTTCGAAGGCGTCCAGCTCGTTTTTCATGCCTTCGAAATCGATCAGCGCGTTGGTGGGGTTGGCGGGCGTTTCCACGTAGAAGACGCGCACCGGCCCCTTGGCCGCCGCCGCTTCCAGCGCCGCGCGCATGTGCTTGGGCGACAGCCCGTCCTGAATGGGGTGCGAGCCAATACCCCATTCCGGGAAAATCTTGGCGATCAGGGTTTCGGTGCCGCCGTATAGCGGCAGCGATTGCACCAATTGGTCGCCCGGGCGCAAAAAGGCCATCAGCACAGCGCTGATCGCGGCCATGCCACTGGCCGTCACGGCCGCCGCCTCGGACCCGTCCAGCAGGGCCAGCCGGTCTTCCACGATTTCCAGGTTGGGATGGTTGAAACGGCTATAGACCAGCCCGGCGGATTCGCCCTGGGGCAAGGGTTTGCGGCCCGACACCAGGTCGAAAAACGCCGCGCCGTCCTCGGCGGACCGGAAGGCAAAGGTGGACGTCAGGAATACCGGCGGCTTGACCGCCCCTTCGGACAGGAAGGGGTCGTAGCCGTACGACATCATCTGCGTTTCCGCATGCAGCGGACGGCCAAAGATATCTTTCTTGTGATAAGTCGAATACGTCATGGTGTGCCTCTTTCTTCGGGGTTCCAGCCGACCGGGCAGGCGCGTTTCGCATGCTGCGACGATAGCGCCAGCCGCCTCGGGATGTCTTGCAGTATTGATAAGAAATATTGATGAGAAATATTGATGCGAAATATTGATGAGAAACTTTGTTTCCCATTCGCACTTGTCCCTGAAAGACACTGCCTTGTTACATCAACTGGACGCGATCGATTGGAAAACCGTGAAAATCCGTCAGGAAGATGGCCGGCTCAGCAAGGCCGAGCAGGCCGAGCAGGCCGAGCAGGCCGAGCAGGCCGAGCTAACGCCGAGCTGGCCGAGCGGTGTCGCTATCGGCCTCGCCCTGCTGGAAACGGTTACCGCGCCTGGAGACCTTGCGCGCATGAAGCGAAGTCGTCAACCCCGCTTCCCCTGTCGCGGCGCCTAGGCCGGCGCTTGCATCTGCCCGGGAACGACGCGGTTGCGGCCGTCGCGCTTGGCTTGGTAAAGGCCGCGATCGGCCACCTGGATCAGGTCGGTGCAGGGTTGGTCGGCCACCGGAATGGCCGTGGCCGTCCCGATGCTGACGGTCAGCCAAGGGCCTGAGCCCGTGTCCTTTTGCGGAATCTGCATGGCCTCGACGGCGCGCCGCAGTTTCTCGGCCGCCAGTCTGGCGCTGCCCGCCGGCGAGCCCGGCAGCACCAGCGCAAACTCTTCGCCGCCAAAGCGGGCGGCCAGGTCGGTGGACCGGTCGCAACTGGCGAAGATGGTGTTGGCCACGCGCTTGAGCGCCTCGTCGCCCGCGATGTGGCCATAGGTGTCGTTGTAGGCCTTGAAGTGGTCCACATCAATCATCAACATGCTGATTTCGCGTTGGTCGCGACGCGCGCGTTGCCATTCGGCATTCAGGTATTCATCGAAATACCGGCGGTTGCCCAGGCCCGTCAGCCCGTCCGAATTGGTCAGGCGGCGCAACTCCATATTGCTTTCCAGCAGCTGCTGCTGGCTTTGGCGCAGCGCCTGGTAGGCCTCGTCGCGCTGCACCAGCGCCAGGTACGAACGCGAGTGATAGCGGATGCGCGCCACCAGTTCGATGGCGTCCGGCAGCTTGACCAGATAGTCATTGGCGCCGGCGGAAAACGCGGCGCTTTTGATGGCTGCGTCTTCCTTGGTGGACAGCACGATGATGGGAATGTCGCGCGTCACCGGATGGCTGCGGTATTCCTTGACCAGGCTCAGCCCGTCCACGCCCGGCAGCACCAGGTCTTGCAGGATCACGGTGGGTCGCGTCTGGATCGCCACCGTCAGCGCTTTGTACGGGTCCGAGCAATAGTGGAAATCGATGTTCCCTTCCGTGGCCAGCGCCCTCCGGATCGCTTCGCCGACCATCACCTGATCGTCAACCAGCAGCACCATGGCTGCGTGCGCGTTCAGGTCGGCCGAGGCTGCGCTGTCGAAAGGTGGGTGCATGGTAAGTCCTTGATGTCGAACGGGATCGAGCGCTTAGGCCAAGGCCTGAATCAAGCGCGGCGCGATCTGGTCCAGTGGTTTGATTTCCACCGCGGCCTGCATGGCGGCGGCCGCCTTGGGCATGCCGTAGACGGCACTGGTGGCTTGGTCTTGCGCGATGGTCAGGCAGCCCCGCTCGCGCATGGCCTTCAAGCCACGCGCGCCGTCCTGGCCCATGCCGGTCAGCAGCACGCCAACCGCCGTGCCGCGCCAATGCTGCGCCACGCTGTGAAAGAACACGTCAATGGAAGGCCGATACAGGCTTTCTTTTGGGTCTTGCGTGTAGCGCAACGTGCCGTCGGGCAGCAGATGCAGATGGTCGTCCGTGCCCGCCAGCAAGATCTGGCCGGGCACCGGCCGTTCGCCCTCGCGCACCAGCCTGACGGGCAGTTGCACCTGGTCGTTCAGCCAGTCCGCCATGCCTGCCGCGAACGAGGCATCCACGTGCTGCACCAGTACGATGCCGGCGGCAAAATCCAGCGGCAGGTCGCCTAGCAGCTGGGCCAACGTGGCCGGGCCGCCCGCCGACGCGCCGATCACCAGCAGGCGTTGTGCGTCGGCACGCGCCGCTGATTTGGGCACGGGCGTCAGCGTGGGCCGGTTGCCATAGCGCCCGATCAGCCAGCCGATGTTGCGAATCTTGCGCAGCAAGGGCGCGGCGGCGGCACGCATGTCGCCGCCGCTGACCACCGGCGTGTCCACCGCGTCCAGCGCGCCGTGGCCCATGGCGTCGAACACCCGCGCCGTATGGCGGGCGACGTCCACCGTCACCACCACGATGGCGCACGGCGTTTCCGCCATGATGCGGCGGGTGGCCTCTACCCCGTCCATGACGGGCATGATGAGGTCCATCAAGACCACGTCGGGCCGGTCGCGCGCGCATTGCGCCACGGCTTCTTCGCCGTTTGACGCCACCCACGCCACTTCCAGCCCCGGTTCCAGCGCGATGGCGCGGCGCAGGGTTTCAACCGCCATCTGCATATCGTTGACGATGCCGATTCTCACGTCAGTGCCTTCCCGATCAAGTCCTCGACGGCGTCCAACAGCGCGTCATCGTGGAAGCTGCCCTTGGCCAGATAGTAATCAGCGCCGGCGTCCAGCCCGCGCCGCCTGTCTTCTTCGCGATCCTTATACGACACCACCATCACCGGCAAGCCCTGCAGCTTGGGGTCGGCCTTGATGCGCGACACCAGTTCGATGCCGTCCATGCGCGGCATGTCCACATCGGTCACGACCAGGTCGAAATCCTCGCCGCGCAGCATGTTCCAGCCATCCATGCCGTCCACCGCCACGGCCACGTCGAAGCCCCGGTTCACCAGCAGCTTGCGTTCCAGCTCGCGCACGGTCAGGGAATCGTCCACCACCAGCACGCGCTTGCGGCGCCGCTCCTGGGCGATGGGGCCACCGCCGTCCACCCGCGCCAGCCGCCCGCCTTCGATCAGCTTTTGTACCGACAGCAGCATGTCTTCCACGTCCAGGATCAATAGCGGCGTGCCGTCGTCCATCAAGGCACCCGCCATCACGTCCTGCACTTTGCCCAGCCGGGGGTCCAGCGCTTGCACCACCAGCGTGCGCTCGCCGACGTAGCGGTCAACGGCGATGCCGTACCGCTTGTCGTGGTCGCCCACGACCACCACGGCCATGGACTCGGCCGAGGGCGCGGGCTCGCCGCCCCGCAGGATCTGCCGCGCGGACACCAGGCCAACCTGCCGGCCCATGAAGCGAAAGTGCTGGTGCCCTTCCAGCTGCTCGATCTCTTGCGAGCGCACCTGCAAGGCATGGCTGACATAGGCCAGCGGAAACGCATAGATGTCGCCTTGCACCTCGACCAGCAGGCTGCGCACCACCGATAGGGACAGCGGCATTTCCAGCACGAAACGCGTGCCCTGCCCGGTCGTCTGGTGCACACGCACGGCGCCGCGCAGCTGGCGCACCATGGTCTGGACCACGTCCAGCCCCACGCCGCGTCCTGAAATTTCAGTGACTTCGCCGCGCGTGCTGAAGCCGGACAGAAACAGAAATTCCAGCAGCTCGGCTTCGCTTAGACGGGCGGCCGTTTCCGCCGTGGTCAACTTGCGCTGCACGACTTCAACGCGTAGCCGATCCAGCGAAATGCCGGAGCCGTCATCGCTCAGTTCAATCACCAGCATGCCGGCCGAATGGCGCGCCGACAGCCGGATCAAGCCTTCGGGCGGCTTGCCGACGTCCATGCGGTCCATCGGCATTTCAATGCCATGATCCACGGCGTTGCGCAGCAGGTGCATCAGCGGCGCGTCCAGTTTTTCCAGGATGTCGCGGTCCACCTGCGTGGCGTCGCCGTCTATTTCCAGCCGCACCTGCTTGCCCAGCGATCGGCCCAGGTCGCGCACCATGCGCGCCATGCCGCCCACGCCGTCGGCAAACGGGCGCATGCGGCACGTCAGCGCGGTGTCGTACAAGCGCTGCGCCAGATGGCTCATGCGCCAGCCGAACTCATCCACTTCATTGGTGCGTTGAATTAGTTCCTGCTGGCATTGGTCCACGATGCGCTGCGCCTCGTCCAGCGCCGCCTGGGCGCGCGCGTCCAGCTGCTGTCCGGCCAGGGCGCTGCGCACGCCGTCCAGCGCTTGCGCGGCGCCCGCCTGCATGCGCCGCAGCCGCAACATGGACGCGCCAAACGGCCCGACCCAATGCGATTCCACCAGCGTTTCGCTGGACAGGCCCAGCAATTTGTTCAGCGTGTCGGCCGTGACGCGCAGCACGCGTTCGCCTTCGGAGAGCCCTTGGTCGGAACTGCGGCGCACCGGCGCCGGGGTGGGCGATGCGGGCGAACCCGGCACGCCCAAGGGCATCGGATCGGGCGACCTCGGCGGCGTTGCCGTCAGCGGCTCGTCCTCGATGCGCTTGATGGGCGGCAGGAAATCCGACGGCCGGGGCGCGCGCGGCGGCACGGCCGGCGGCGCGTTGGGCGCGCTGCTCAGGCGCACCACCACCTCGTCGATTTCACCGCCCAGCTCCGCGCCCGGCGTAGCGACCCGCTGCAACAAATCGGTGCCCAGCAGCAAGGCGTCGATATCGTCTGCCTGCAAGCGCAGCCGCCCTTCCTGCGCGGCCACCAGGCAATCTTCCATGGCGTGCGCGATGCGGACGGCCGGGTGCAGGTCCACGATGCGCGCGGCCCCTTTCAGCGAATGCGCCGCTCGCATGCAGGCTTCCAGCTGCGCCGCCGAGGTGGGGTCGTGTTCCAGCGCCAACAGGCCGTTGTTCAATACCTGCACCTGGGTGCGGGTCTCAAGCTGAAACAGCTCAAGCAGCGAGGCGTCGCGCATGTCGTCCGGGTTCACGCCAGACTCCGTTCCAAAGCTTGCATCAACTGGGTTTCGTCCAGCACGCCCACGCTGCGGCTGCCGCAACGCTGCACGCCGCGCGAATATTTCAGGCCCGCGCCCTGCACCGTGGACGGCAGCGGTTCCAGCCGGTCCAGGTCGACGGCGTGTATCCCTTCCACCTCGTCCACCGGCAACACCACGGCCCGGCCCGCGCCGCCGAAGATCAACATGCGCGCGGCGCCCGAGCGTTCGCGCACATCCAGCGGGGCCGGCGTCATGTCCAGCCCCAACAAACGCGCCAGCGACACGCAGACGGTCAAGGTGCCGCGCACGTTGGTCACGCCCAACACTGCCGGGTCGCGGCGATGGGGCAGCGCCAGGATGCCACGCGTGCCGGCCACTTCGTCCAGCGCGCGCGTCGGCAGGCCCAGCCATTCACGGCCCAGCCGGAAGACCAGCAGCGAAGACATCCGAACGTCTTCACGGGGCTTGTCGTGGTCGCCATCTGACGAATCACCATCAATGGCGTCCATCTGCGGCGGCAGGCGGTCCAGGATGCGTTTGGCGGCGGCGGCGTAGACGGGGCAATTGCGGCAATGCACGTGCTCGGGCAATTGCGGGCAGGTTTTGTCGCCCCGGATGCCGATGCGGTTCCAGCAGTCGTCCACGTCGGACAGCAGCGCGATGGGTTCAACCACGTCTGGCCTCCTGTCGCGCCGCGCGCGCTTGCAGGCGGCGCGCGCCTTCGATATCGCCCGCCGACGCGATCAGCGCGGCCAGGTGCAGCAGCGCCTCGCGGTGGGTGGGGTCCAGGTACAGCGCCTTGCGGTAGGACGCCTGCGCCTCGCGCGAGTCGCCCGCCGCGTCCTGCAACAGGCCCAGCAGATGCAGCGCGTCGGCGCTGACGCCGTGGATGTCGATATGCGCGCGGCACTGCGCCAGCGCGTCCTGCACGCGGCCCCGGTCGGCCAGCACGGCGATCTGGCGCAGGGAAGCGTCGGCGCTGGGGGATGGGCTGGGGGATGCGCTGGTCGCCGCGCCGGGCGATGCCTGCCAGCTAGCGGCGTTTGTCGCCCTCGACGTCGACCCGGACGTCGACCCGGACGTCCCGGTCGGGCCGGCCACGGGCGCGCGCATCGGCGAGGCCGCCGAACCGGGCGGATTCGCCGCATGCGGCACCGGCAGGTGTCCGGTCGGGACCTGCGCCACCGGCCGTCGGGGCGGCGTCCACGCGTGCACGATCGGCCGGGACGCCGCGGGCATATCGGCTTGGGGCGGCATGGCTTGATTACGGAAGGCGAACGAGCGCGCCATTGCCACCGACGGCAGGCGGCGCGCGGTCAGCAAGCTGGTTTCAGCCGGACCCACGAAGATGACGCCGTCGGCGCGCGTGAAGCGCCGCAGCACCTGCACCGCGCGCTCCTGAGTCGGCCCGTCGAAATAGATCAGCAGGTTGCGGCAGAACACGAAGTCATACGGCGACGTGCCCAGCAGCAACTGGCTGTCGAACACGTTGCCCTGCCGAAAGCACACGCGTTCCCGCACCTGCGCGGATAGTTGATGGCCGTCGGCCGTCTCGGCAAAGTGGCGGTCGCGGTACGCCAGGTCGTCGCCGCGAAACGAGTTGCGGCCATACACGGCGCGTTGCGCAAACTGGACCATGCGTTCGCTGATGTCCACGGCATCGATCTGGAAACGCGCAGCGGGCACCCCCGCGTCCAGCAAGGCCATGGCAATGGAATACGGTTCTTCGCCGCTGGAACACGGCATGCTCAACACGCGCAGCACGCGGTCATCGGGCGCGCCCGCCGCGAACAGGCGTTCACGCGCCAGCGCGGCCATCGCCGTCTGCGATTCCGGATACCGAAAGAACCAGGTCTCGGGCACGATCACGGCTTCGATCAGCTGCTGCATCTCGGCCGGCGTGGTATGCAGGCGCGTCAGGTAATCGTGTTCGTCGGCCACGCCCGCCGCGCCCATCCGGTGGCGCACGGCGCGTTCAACGGCGGCCTTGCCGATGGAGCCGCTATCCAGCCCCATCTTGCGTTTGAGCAAGGCGCTGAATTCGTCGACCAGCATCATGGCGTGATCTCCCGGTCCGCCGGGTACAGCATCGCGCGCACGGGTGGCGGCAGCAGTTCGTTCACGCCCACCGCCTGCACCATGCCCTGCCCGTCGTTCAGCACGGGCCCCAGGTAGCGCGCATTGGCGTTATCCAGCGCAAACGGCTGGAACGCGGCGGGGTCGTAATGCACGGTTTCGGTGGCCTGTTCCAGGATCAGGCCCAGCACATGCTCGGCCGCCGCCCCGGCTGCCCGATAGCGCACCAGCGCCAGGCGGGTGCTGGTCACGCGCGCCGCGTCGGCGTGGCCGGCCAGCGCGCTCATGTCGATGGCGGGCACCGCCGCGCCGCGCCATTGCAACAAGCCCGCCACCCACGACGGGGCGCCCGGCACTTGCTTGAAGACGCGCAGGCCCAGCACCTCGATCACATCTCCCGCGTCCAGCGCATAGCGGTCGCCGCCGATGCGGAACAGCAGATACAGCCGCCTGGCCGCCGCGTTGGCGGCGACGGCGACGCTGGGCTTGGGCAAGGACGCAGTTTCCAGCATGGAAGAATCAGATCTTGAAGCGCGACACGCCGCTGCGCAGGTCGTTGGCCACCAGCGTCAGTTCTTCGATGGCCAGGCTGGACTGTCGCAGCGATTCCACCGTTTGCTGGGCCGCATCGCTCAATTGCTGCAAGGCCTGGTTGATCTGCTCGGCGCCCGTGGCCTGCGCCTGCATGCCTTCGTTGACCATCTGCACGCGCGGCGCCAGCGTCTGCACCTGCTGGATGATCTGCGACAGCTGATCGCCCACCTGTTGCATGTCGGCCATGCCCCGGCGCACTTCTTCCGAGAACTTGTCCATGCCCATCACACCGGCCGACACCGACGACTGGATCTCGCGCACCATCTGTTCGATATCGTAGGTGGCCACGGCGGTCTGGTCGGCCAGACGGCGGATCTCGGTGGCCACCACCACAAAGCCACGGCCGTATTCGCCGGCCTTCTCGGCTTCAATCGCCGCGTTCAGGGAAAGCAGATTCGTCTGGTCCGCCACTTTCGTGATCGTCGTGACCACCTGCGTGATATTGCCGGCCTTCTCGTTCAGGATGGCCAGCTTGGCGTTGACCGAACCCGCGGCGCCCACCACGTTGCGCATCGTGTCTTCCATGCGCGCCAGGCCCACCTGCCCGCTGCCCGCCAGCGACGCCGTCTGCTCGGCCGCGCTAGACACTTCCGTCATGGTGCGCACCAATTCGCGCGAGGTCGCCGAGATTTCGCGCGAGGTTGCGCCGATCTCGGTCGTGGTGGCCGCCACTTCGGATGCCGTGGCTTGCTGCTGCTTGGAGGTGGCGGCGATTTCCGTGACCGAGGTCGCGACCTGCACGGCCGAGCGCTGCGTCTTGCCCACCAGGCCGGTCAGCTCATCGACCATGCCGTTGAAGCCGGTTTCGATGGCGTTGAATTCATCTTTGCGGGCCAGCGACAGGCGGCGGGTCAGGTCACCCCCGCCGGTCAATTCCAGCGTCTTGACGATGTCGCGCATGGGGTTGGCGATGGCGCGCATCAGCAAGAAGCCGCACACCAGCGCCGCCGCGATGGCAAACGCCAGCGACACCAGCATGCCGACCTCGGCCGAATCCACGGCGGACTTGATGCTGACGGCGGCGTCATCGGCCTGCTTCTTGTTTTCGGCCACCATCTTGGCCAGGATGTCGCGCCCTTTGTAGAAAGCAGGCCGCAGTTCGTTCTTGACCCGCATGCGCGATACAAGCGGATCGGCCGTCGCCGCCAGGATGTCGGCGCGGATGCGCTTGTATTCCTGCAAGTCTTTTTCAAACTCCGCGAACATCGCGCGGTCGTCGTCGCGCGCAATTGTGCGGCGGTAGAAATCGACGTTTTCTTGCAGTTGCTGATCGTTCTTGGGCAGTGTTTCCAGCGTGTCGCGGCGCTCTTGCTCGGTGTCGCTGTTAAAGGCGTCCTGCACCACGACAAAGCCCGCGAACCACGACGCCCGGATCGACGTGCTGTAGTAAATGCCCGGCACGGCATCGGTGTTGATCATCACCACTTCGTCTTCGATGTGCAGCAGGCGCCGGTAATCCACCACCACCATCAAGGCCATGATGGCCAGGATCACCATGAAGCTGGCCAAGATGCGCTGGCGAAGAGTCAGATTATTCATACTGGAAGACCTTTGTGGTGGTGCCACACGACAACGCCCGCCCCTGCACCCATGACAGGATGTGGGGAATTTGGCTGATTATTGCAAAGCCCGGTCCACCCAGCCATGAAAAACTAGGGAAATCCCCGCAAAAATGGGGCATTCGTCAGAAAAAAGCAAAGATCGCTTACAAAGCTTGTCTTTTCTGGATGACGGTGCGTAGCCCGGTTGAGGCGCGGCGTGCGCCCGGTCAGGCCCCTATGGCGGCACGGGCGCACGGGGCCGGGGCCGATCGGCCGACCGGCCGATCGGAAGTTCCCGCGCCTACGTCGACGCGGACCACAGGGCAGCAGGCGGATACGCGGCAACCCAATCGCAGGCCTGGTCGTACGCCTGGGCCAAGCGCAACACGTCCAGGTCCGCTTGCGGCGGCCCGATCAACTGCATGCCCATCGGCAGGCCGTCAGGGCTGAAGCCCACCGGCACGCTGATGACCGGGCAGCCGGCCAGCGTCCACGGCGTGACGGTTTCCATCCAGCGGTGATAGGTGTCCATGGCGCGCCCGTCGATGTGCTTGGGCCAATCCAGCGTGGCGTCAAAGGGAAACACCTGCGCGGACGGCACCGCCAGAAAGTCCACGTCTTCGAACATGCGCAGCACCGTCTGGTACCACGCGCTGCGTTCCTGCGTGGCCTGATAGACATCCAGCGCCGTCATGCCGTCCAAGCCTTCCACTTCCCAGATCAGCGCTGGCTTGACCAGTTTGCGCGTGGCCGGGTCCTGCACCAACGCCTGGAACTGCCCGCCCACCATCAGGTGGCGATGCGTCAACCACATGCGCCACAGCCGGTCGCCGGCGAACGGCACGTCGTAATCGACCACGTCGCAGCCCGCGGTGTCCAGCGTGGCCAGGCCCTGCGCGCACACGTCAAGAATGCCCGGCTCCATCGGCAGATAGCCCTTCCAGTCGCTCAACCACCCCACGCGCTTGCCGCGCATATCCGCATCCAGCGCGGCAGTGAACTGCGCGGGATCGTCACGCAAGGACAAGGGCGAACGCTTGTCATAGCCAGCCAGAACGGACAGCAGCATTGCAACGTCGCGCGGGGTGCGACCCATGGGGCCTTCGTAGGACAGCTGCTTCAAGAACACTTCGGGTGACGGCCCAAACGGCACGCGCCCCGCCGACGGCCGCATGCCGTACACGTTGCAGAACGCCGCGGGGTTGCGCAGCGAGCCGCCAAAGTCGCTGCCGTCGGCCACCGGCAGCATGCGCGCGGCCAGCGCTGCCGCCGCGCCGCCGCTGCTGCCGCCGGCCGTCTTGGTGGGGTTGTAGGGGTTGCCCGTGGTGCCATAGACCGGGTTGTACGTGTGCGAGCCCAGCCCGAATTCCGGCACGTTGGTGCGGCCGATGAAGATGGCGCCCGCCGCCCGCATGCGTTCGACGATGATCGAATCGTGCTGCGTAACCTGGTCTTTGTAGACCAGCGAGCCCATCGACGTGACCATGCCGCGCACGGCGGTCAGGTCCTTGGGCGCCTGGGGCATGCCGTGCATCCAGCCCAGCCACTGGCCGGCATCCAGCTGCGCATCGCGTTCAGCGGCCTCGCGCAGCAGTTCATCGGCATCGCGGCGCGCGACGATGGCATTGACCTTGGGATTGACCTTGTCGATATGCGCCAGATAGGCGCGCATGACCTCGACACAGGAGAGCTCGCGGCGCCGGATCGCGTCCGACAAGGCATGCGCCGACATGGCGACGATGGGGTTCAGGCTGGCGGCGTCGGCCGGCGTGGCGAGTGGCATGCGAGAGGCTCCGGATGATCGTGATGGTTGTCACACTGGCGGGCAGTGCCAGTGCGCCCAGGCGACATACTACGCAACCTGGGCGGGCGCAGGCCAGCGCCACTACGGAAACAAATGCTGCGCCAGGTGGTCGATGAACACGCGCAGCTTGGGCGACGCCTGACGGCTGGCGGGCCACAACGCCCACATCGTGCCGCCGCCGCGCGTGCGGTCTTCCATCACCACGTGCAACTGCCCCGCCGCCAGCTCGCGGCGGATCGTAAAGTCCGGCAGGCAGGCAATGCCATGCCCGCCCACGGCAAGCGCAATCCGCATTTCCACGCTGTTGCACACCAGCGTCAACGGCAGCTCGGGCGCCTGCGCATCCGGCCCCAGCTTGAACGGCCATTTTTCCAGGCGGCCCGTGGCGGGATAGCGGTAATGCAGGCAGGCGTGGCCCAGCAGATCGGCGGCGCGCTTGGGCGTGCCGTGCTGACGCAGATAGTCGGGCGAAGCCGCCAGCACCCGGCGGAACGGGCCCAGGCGGCGGCGCTTCAGGCCTGAGTCTTCCATCTCGCCGGTGCGGACCACGGCGTCGTAGCCTTCGCCTATGACGTCGACCATGCGGTCGGTGAAGTCCAGGTCCAGCTCCACAAGCGGGTATTGCCGCATGAAGCTGGCCACGGCGGCGTCAAACAGGCCGCTGTAGCGGGGCAGGCTCACGCGCAGCTTGCCCTGCGGCGCGTCCGAGGCGGCGGAAAGTTCCAGCTCCGCCGCTTCGACCTCGGCCAGGATGCGGCGGCAGCGATCCAGAAATTTCTCACCTTCCGGCGTCAGCGCCAGTTGGCGTGTGCTGCGATGAAACAGGCGCACCTTCAGGCGCGCTTCCATTCGCGCGATGCTCTTGCCCACCGCCGACGGCGACACCCCCAGCGCGCGCCCTGCCTCGGCAAAGCTGCCCGCCTGCGCCACCAGCACAAACACCCCTATGCCGCTAAGGCTATCCATTTCACGCACTCCAATACGGACATCAATGTCCGGAATGTCGGGAATCCTAGCCTATTTTTCTTTTATGCATCGCGCCCTAAGCTGGCCGTCCTTTCGTTTTCCCTGGCGCGTTCCATGCCCACCCACGACCATTTACCCCCTTACCGCCGCTGGCTGCAATTGCTGTCGGCCTGTCTGACCGCATTGTTGATTCCGCTGTGCTTTACCGGCCCCGCCGTGGTGCTGCCGTCCATCAGTCACGACCTGGGCGGCACGCCCGTGCAACTGAATTGGATCTTGAACGGCTACATCCTGGCGTACGGCAGCGTCATCATGGTGTCGGGCAGCCTGACCGACCTGTACGGGCCGCGACGCGTATGGCTGCTGGGCCTGGTGGGCTTTTGCGTCACGACCTTCGCCATTGCCTTCGTGCCGACAACGGGCTGGATCAACTTGCTGCGCCTGTTGCAGGGCGTGGGTGGCGCGGCCGCTTTCGCCGCCGCCATGTCGTCGCTGGCGCCGCTTTTCCACGGCGTGGCGCGCACCCGCGCGTTCAGCCTGCTGGGCACCACGTTTGGCGTGGGCCTGTCGTTCGGGCCGCTGGCCGCCGGCTGGATGGTGGACGCCGCCGGTTGGCAGTGGGTGTTCCTGGCTACCGGTGCGGTGGGCGTGTTGGGCGCCGCCATGGTCGCCGTCAGCGTGCGTCCCACGGCGCGCGCCGTGCAAGGCCGTCTCGACTGGCCGGGCGCCATCAGTTTTACCGGCGCGCTGGGGCTGTTCACCTACGGCATCCTGCTGGCGCCCGAAGCGGGCTGGACGGACACGCACGTCCTGGGCGCGCTACTGGCGTCCGTGCTGCTGGCCGTGGCCTTCGTGCGGATTGAACGGCGGGTGGCTCGACCCATGCTGGACTTGCGCCTGTTCCGCAGCCCGCGCTTTGTCGGCGTGCAGGTGCTGGCGGCGTCCCCCGCGTTCCTGTTCATTGTGCTGGTCGCGCTGCTGCCCGGCCGCTTTATCGGCATCGACGGCCATAGCGCGCTGCAAGCGGGGCAACTGATGATCGGCCTGGCCGCGCCTTTGCTCGTCGTGCCTTTCGTGGCCGCGTTGCTGACACGCTGGTTCCGACCGGGCGTGCTGTCGGCCCTGGGGTTGTTGGCGGTGGCGGCGGGTTTGGTGTGGCTGGCCGGCATCCTGGACACCGGCACGGCGGCGCTCTGGATGCCGATGCTGTTGATCGGGTGTGGCATCGGTTTGCCGTGGGGTTTGATGGACGCAATGGCGGTCAGCGTGGTCGACGCCCGCAACGTCGGCATGGCGACCGGCATTTTCAATACGGTGCGCGTGTCGGCCGACGGCGTGGCCATCGCCGTGGTCAGCGCGCTGCTGGCGTTGCTGATCCAGACGCAGTTGACGGCGGCGATGCCCGAGGCGCAGGCCTTGGCCGCGGCCGCCAACCGCGCGGCGCTGGGGCAGTTGGACGACGCGGCGGCGCGGCTGCCGGCATCCCTGACCACTGCCCTGCCGCTGCTGCATCACGCCTATGACAACGCGTTTCGCCACGTTTTGCATGCCCTGGCCGTCATCGCGGTGCTGACCGCGCTGGCGATAACGCTGCTGCTGGGCCGTCGTGATCCGGTTGCCGCGCCGCTCAGTCCACCCGCCACCAGCTAGGCAGCAGGCCGCGCACCTTCGCGCGGCGGTAGCGGTCGTCGATCAGGTGGACCGTGCCCACATCGTTTTCGGTGCGGATAACGCGGCCGGCCGCCTGCACCACCTTTTGCATCCCGGGATACAGGTAGGTGTAGTCGTAGCCGTTTTCCTCGCCGTAGCGCTGGTCCATTGCCCGCTTCATGTTTTCGTTCACGGGGTTGACCTGGGGCAAGCCCAGCGTGGCGATGAATGCGCCGACCAGCCGCTTGCCCGGCAGGTCCACCCCTTCCGAGAACGCGCCGCCCAGCACCGCAAAACCCACGCCCTGCCCCGTTTCGGTGAAGCGCGCCAGGAAGGCCGCCCGGCCCGCTTCGTCCATGCCGGGCGTCTGCAACCAGATCGGCACGGCAGGATGGCGCTCGCGCATCAGGTCGGACACCTGCCGCAAGTAGTCAAAACTGCTGAGAAAGCCCAGGTAATTGCCCGGTCGTTCGGCGTACTGTGTGGCGATCAGGTCGACGATGGGCGCCAGCGAGCGCTCGCGGTCGCGATAGCGGGTGGACACGTTGCCCACCACCCGCACCGCCAACTGTTCGGCCTGGAACGGCGCGGCCACGTCGATCCAGGGCGTGTCGCGCGGCAAGCCCAGCGTGTCGCGATAGAACTGCTGCGGGCTTAACGTGCCGGAAAACAGCACGGTGGCATGCGCCGCGGCGTAGCGCGCCGCCAGATACGGGGCGGGTATCACGTTGCGCACGCACAAGGTGGATGGCCGGGTCTTGGCGCTGGCCACGCCCACGTCAGACAGCGTCACGTCGAACAAAGCGTGCGAACCGAATTGTTCCGCCAGTCGCATGAATTGCAGCGCCTGGAAGTAGAAGGTCAACACCGGGTCGTCTTGCGGCAAGGGGGTTTGGCCCATGTATTCCATGATGGCGCCCACTGCTTTCTGCACGGCCGACAGCACACCGGCCGCCACCGCGTCGTAAGCCTGATAGCGTTCCGCCTGCTTCTTGTTCAGCGCATTCCAGGACCGCTGCAAGCCATCCAGCGGCTTTTTCAATTCCTTGGGCGCGGCATAACGCGCCGCCGACAGCGACGCCTGATCCAGCTCGCCCGTGTACATGCGACGTGCCCGGTCGACCAGGTTGTGCGCCTCGTCCACCAGCACCGCCACTTTCCATTGATAGGCCTGCGTCATGGCGTACAACATGGCCGACGCGTCGTAGTAATAGTTGTAGTCGCCCACCACCACATCGCTCCAGCGGATCAGCTCTTGCGACAGGTAATACGGACAAACGTGGTGATCCCGGGCAACGGCTCGCACCGTGGGCGCATCCAGCCGTGCGTGCTGCACCGCCGCCTCGCGCGCTTGTGGCAGGCGGTCATAGAAGCCTTGCGCCAAGGGGCAGGAATCCCCGTGGCACGCCAAATCCGGATGCTCGCAGGTCTTGTCGCGCGCTTGCAGATCCAGCACGCGCAGGCCGGGCGCGGCGGGTTGCGCGTTGATGGTGTCCAGCGCTTGAACGGCCAGCGCCCTGCCCGAGCCCTTGGCCGCCAGGAAGAAAATCTTGTCCAGGCCGGTGCCGGGGCTGGCTTTGAGCAACGGAAAAATCGTGCCCAGCGTCTTGCCGATACCGGTGGGCGCCTGCGCCATCAGGCAACGACCGTCGCGCGCGGTGCGGTACACGGCCACGGCCAGGTCGCGCTGCCCGGCACGGAATTCGCCATGGGGAAACGCCAGTTTTTCCAGCGCCGCGTCGCGGGCCTGCCGATGCGCCAGTTCGGTCTTGGCCCAGGCCAGGAAACGGTTGCACTGTTCCTGGAAGAACGCGCGCAACGCGGCGGCGTCATGCGTTTCGGTCAGCACCGTTTCTTCTTCGGTAACCACGTTGAAGTACACCAGCGCCACGCGCACCTGCTCCAGCCCGCGCGATTCACACAGCA
The DNA here is from genome assembly GCF_059760425.1 of Achromobacter sp. RT286_PF. Taxonomy (NCBI): domain Bacteria; kingdom Pseudomonadati; phylum Pseudomonadota; class Betaproteobacteria; order Burkholderiales; family Alcaligenaceae; genus Achromobacter; species Achromobacter sp. RT286_PF. The sequence continues at coordinate 46,667 of NZ_JCBAMR010000014.1, read as the reverse complement.
GATGCCCATAGACCCGCGCCTGCGCCCAGTGCACCGCGCGGTGGTTGTCGCGCACGCTGTCCAACTGGCCGCGATACGTCTTGACCTCTTCAAGCTGGTTCAAGACCGGGTCAAAACCATCGGCGCGCCCGCGCACCAGCAGGCCCTCGTGCTGGCCGGACAAAGGCACCTCGGTCTCGTACTGTGGGCCGCGCCGCCCCGTCACCACCGCGTGCCCGGCCATACCCTCCAGGCCGGTCGGCGCGGGGGTAAAGCGCAGGTCCAGGTCGCCGGCCCGCGCCGTGAATTCGCACAGCGCGCGCACCGCCACGGCATAGCTCATGCCGCGCCCTCCTGCCAGCTGACGTGGCATACGCGCACCGGCATGCCGTGCGACACGCAGTATTGCAACCACCGAATCTGGTTGTCTTGCAGCTTGTCGCCCGGGCCTTTCACTTCGATGAGCTCATAACGGCGCTGGGCGGGCCAAAAGCGGATCAGGTCCGGCAAGCCGGATCGGTTGGTCTTGACGTCGCGCAGCAGGCGCGTGAAAACCAGCTTCAGGTGCGCGGGGGGCAGGCAATCCAGCGCCAGCGTCAGTAAGGTTTCGGACAAGGCGCCCCAGAACACAAACGGCGATTGCACGCCAGCTTTATCGGCGTAGCGCTGCAAGATCACGTCGCGATATTCGGGCGTGTCCAGTTGCGCCAGGCAGTCGGCGAACAGGTCTTGGCGGCGCTGGTAAAAATCAGGCGCGTCCAGGTCGGCCGGGCCGCGTTGAAACGGATGAAAGAACGCGCCCGGCAACGGCGCGAACACGGCGGGCCAGCACAGCAGGCCGAACAGGGAATTAAGCAGCGCGTTTTCCACGTAGTGCACGGGCGCGTCGTCTTGATGCAGGTGGTCGCGCGTGATGAATTCAACCGAAGCCGGCGTCGGCGGCCGTTGCAGCGTCAGATCGGTGCGCGGCACGGCATGGACGGGTGGGCGGGCCGGCCGGCCCTGCCCCACCGCCCGATACAGGCGCGGCAACATGCGCGCCACGCGCTGGCTTTCTTCTTCGCTTTCCGGTGCGTCGCGCGCTTGCAGCGCCAGGGTCAGCGCCTGGTCATACCGCGCCATGCGCTCGTGCACGCGGATGCGGCGATGGCGCGCGCCGGGGTACGCGCATTGCTCATAGGCGGCTTGCGCCGTGGGCCAATCGCGGGCGCGTTCACATGCCTGCCCGATGCGCAGCAGCACCTTGGCGCGGCGCTTTTCCAGCCAGGGGTTCTGGCTGACACAGCCGTGTACTCGAGCCAGCAGGTCGGGCATGTTCGCGCCTTCTTCCAAGGCCGTCCGGCAGGCGTGCAACGCCAAATAAGCGTCTACGTCCGCCCGCGTCTGGAACGCGCGGGACGAGGCATCAAACGGTACGGTTTCATACTGGAAGACGCCCAGGTCAGCCAATACGAATTCCGACCAGTCCTGGTGCAGATTGCCGAAGAACATCAGGCGCAAGCGTTCGCACAAGTCGCCGACCATGACGCGCCAGACGGGTTCTTGCGCAACGGGGTTCCATTCGGAGTAAGGCCGGGGCGCGGCGTGCACGGCACGCAGCGCGATCAGCAGATCGGCTTTGCGCGCGGTGGGTCTGAGGCTGGCGAAGTGATGCGGGCCTGTGCTTGGGCCGCAATTTGATTCCGAATTTGAGCCCGGATTCGATTCCGGATTTGATCCCGGATTTGTTCCCGGATTTGTTCCCGGCTTTGTTCCCGGATTTGATTCCGGATTTGAGCCCGACTTTGAGCCCGAACTTGCGCCGAAAAACAGCCGGCAAAGCTCGGGCTTGGTATGCAGATCGAACAATTCATCCAGCGTCATCGGCGCTGCGGCATCCAGCCAGCCCAGCGCGGCAAGCGGCCCGGCGGCATCGACGGCGTTGCCGATTTCCTCGTATACCAGCCGGCTGGCCCGAAACCAAGGCCCACGGCGCATCAGCATGCGCGCCATCAACGCCTGCGAGGCTTGCGGCAAGGCGTGGAAGTCTGCCAGGAAACGGCGTTCGTCGGCGTCCAGCAGGTCGGCGTAGCGCTCGCCGACCCACGCCAGGGCGCAGAGGAAATTGTGCAGATAGTAGTAGCGGTGCGGGGGAAACATCGGCCGGGCCGGATAGCTGGGGTTTTATCCAGTAATCATAGCAGGCGGCCCGGCGTTGCACCGGGACATTCTTGCGTCGGTTCTCAGCCTTGCGCGTGCGTCACGATGGTCAGCCCTTCCTGCGGACCGGGCTCGACAAAATAGGCGGTGATGGCGTCGTACTGCGCATCCGATGTGGAAAATGCATGCGTACCGGACGCGTTGCGCGCGCGCAACCGCGCTTTGCACAGCGCATCCGACGCCCGCAAGTAGTGCAACTGATGCGGGCAGCCCGCTTGCCGCGCCACGTCCAGCAGCCATTGCCGGCCCGCCAGCGTATTGGCCGGAAAGTCCAGCACTACCGACACCCCTGCCCCCACCAATGCCGCCATGTGGCCGCCCATGCCGTTGCGCAGCCTATCCGCGCAGCGGGCGTAATCCGCGATGCCCAGGATCTCGCCGGGATACAAAGCCGCCAGCCACGCATCTTCGCTGATCAGCACCGTATGGGGTTGCGCGGCAAGCTGCGCGGCCAGGGTGGACTTGCCGGCGGCAATCTTGCCGCACAGAAAATGCAGGGTGGCAGGCGCGAAGGACGGGCTTCGGGCCTGAGCTTCGGTTTGAGCTTGGGCTTCGGCCTGGGGTTGGGCAGGGGTTTGGGCGGGGGTTTGGGTCGGGGACGGCGGTGTCATGCAAGGCTCTCCTGGGGAATCCATGCCTGGCGAGCCAACAAAAAACCCGCCGGTTGGCGGGTTTTTGTGGCGATGTACCGATGCGCGCTAACCCACCTTGGTGACAAGGCGGCTAATAATCACGGCGAACGCGTTCAAAGTTTGGCGCATGGGCACAACAGTGCGCCTGGCGCGCTTTGTTGTCAATGGCCGCTCCGACAAGCGGCCACTTCCCACACTGCCCTAGCGCGCCGGCTGCGCTGCCGCGCCGACGTCCTTGCGGACCTTGGCTACGTCGGCCGCGCTGACCGCCGCGCCCTTGTTGCCCCAGCTGGAGCGCACAAAGGTCACCACGTCGGCTACTTCCTTGTCGGTCATGCGCCAGTCAAAGCCCGGCATGGCGTAGGCGGTCGGGGCCGCCGTCGTGCCCGGCATCTGCGCGCCCTTGAGCACGATGTGGATCAGCGACGTGGGGTCCGCCGAATTCACCGTCGAGCTCAGCGCCAACTGCGGGAACGTTTCCGTGTAGCCCTTGCCCGTGCTGCGATGGCAGGCCGCGCAGTTGTTCAGGAAGGCCATGGCGCCGTCGCCCTTGTCCTTGCCGGTACGCAGCGCTTGCGCCACGGTCTCGTCATAGGCCAGGGGCTTGGCGGCGGCGTCCTTGTTCACCGGCGGCAAGCTCTTCAGATACACGGCGATGGCGTTCAGGTCGTCATCGGTCAGGTGCTGCGTGCTGTCCTGCACCACCTGTGCCATGCCGCCGAACGCGGCCGAATGGCCGTTGCGCCCGGACTTCAGGAAGACGGCAATGTCTTCCTTGGTCCAGCTGCCCAGGCCGTCGACCATGTCGCCGCGCAGGTTCTTGGCCAGCCAGCCTTCGACCACGCCGCCCGACAGGAAGGCCGAGCCGTCCGCGTCGCTCAGCGCCTTTTCCTGCAAGGCAAAACCGCGCGGGGTGTGGCAGGTGCTGCAATGGCCCAGGCCTTCAACCAGGTACTGGCCGCGCAGCAGTGCCGCGCGGTCCGCGCCCTTCAAGTCGCTGGCGGCCGGGCCGTTCACGACATCCGGCGCAAACATCCAGCGCCACACCGTCAGCGGCCAACGCATCGACATGGGCCACGAAATATCCGTGTCCTTGTTTTCCTGCTTGACCGGCTCGACCCCGTGCATGAAGTACGCGTACAGCGCCTTCACATCCTCGGGCGTGACCTTGGCGTACGCGGTGTAAGGCATGGCCGGATACAGCGAATGGCCGTCCTTGGCCTTGCCGTGGCGCACGGCCTGGTCGAAGTCCTCGTACGTGTAGTTGCCGATGCCGGTTTCTTTGTCGGGCGTGATGTTGGTCGAATAGATCGTGCCAAGCGGCGATTCAATGCCCAGGCCGCCGGCAAAGGGCTTGCCGCCCCCAGCCGTGTGGCAGGCAATGCAATCGCCGGCGCGCGACAGGTATTCGCCCTGCTTGATCATCTGCGCGTCGTTCGAGGCCGGCGTGCCGTCCGCCGCGAAAGCGGCGCTGGCGACCAGGGCCGAGAAGGCCGCAACAATGGTTTGCTTGAACATTGTTCCGTCTCCTTATGCCTGGACCAGCGGGCCGGGGTTCTTCAAGTACTGATCGCGGATCGCCTGCGCGGCCCAATAGGCCAAGGCGCCCACCAGCCCGGTCGGGTTGTAGCCCATGTTCTGCGGGAACACGCAGGCCCCCATCACGAACACGTTCGGCACATCCCAGCTTTGCAGGTACTTGTTGACCACGCTTTCCTTGGGGTTCGAGCCCATGATCGCGCCGCCCGTGTTGTGCGTGCTTTGGTAGACACGCGTGTCATAGCGCGCGCCCTTCTTGCGTACCGCCACGAAATGCTTTTCCGGATTCATGGCCTTGGCTACGGTTTCCATGCGCTTGCCCATGTAGCCCAGCATGTCGAATTCGTTGTCGTGCCAGTCGAACGTCATGCGCAGCAGCGGTTGGCCGAAGGCGTCCTTGTACGTCGGGTCCAGCGACAGATAGGCGTCGCGGTACGACATCACCGAGCCCGAGATGCCGATCGTCATGAAGCGCTGGTACGCGTCTTGCACCCCAGCCTTCCAGGCCGTGCCCCACGACGGCGTGCCCGGCGTGGTGGGTGTCTGCTTGATCGGACGACCGCCGTAACGCACGTGGCGGATGCTGGCGCCACCCACGAAACCCAGCGGGCCGTGATCGAATTGGTCGCCGTTCAGGTCGTCCATGCCGACGCCGCCCGCGCCCGTGCCCACGAAGGGGTTCAGTTGCGTGCCCTTGGGCAGCAGCACGTTGACCGCGCCGTTCATCTGGTAGGCGTAGTTCTTGCCGACCACGCCTTCGTTGGTCTTGGGGTCATACGGCTTGCCGATACCCGACAGCAGCAGCAAACGCACGTTGTGCATTTGATACGCCGACAGGATCACCAGGTCGGCCGGCTGGTCGATCTCTTGGCCCTGGGCGTCGATATACGTCACGCCGATGGCCTTCTTGCCGGTCGAATCCAGATTGACCTTGATGACTTGCGAATGCGTGCGCAGTTCGAAGTTGGTCTTCTTCAGCAGCACCGGCAGAATCGTCGTCTGCGGCGATGCCTTGGAATACATGTAGCAGCCGTAGTTTTCGCAGAAGCCGCAAAAATTACACGGACCCAGGCGCACGCCGTACGGGTTGGTGTATGGGCCGGACGCGTTGGCGGCAGGCGCGGGATACGGGTTGAAGCCCACTTCGCGCGCGGCCTTTTCAAACAACTGCGCGCCGTAGGTGGTGGTGAGCGGGGGCAGCGGAAATTCCTTGCTGCGCTTGCCTTCCAGCGGATTGCCGCCTTCCACGATCTTGCCGTTCAGGTTGCCGGCCTTGCCCGACGTGCCGCACACGTATTCGAACTTGGAGAAGTACGGTTCCAGTTCGTCGTAGGTCACGCCGAAGTCCTGGATGGTCATGCCTTCCGGGATGAAGTTCTTGCCATAGCGCGTTTCGTAGCGCGTGCGCAGTTCCAGTTCTTCGGGCAGCACGCGGTAGTGCATGCCGTTCCAGTGGAAGCCCGCGCCGCCCACGCCAGTGCCCAGCAGGAACGAACCATTTTGCCGATACGGCACGGCTACGTCATCCACGCCGTGGCGGATGGTCACGGTTTCTTTCGACAGGTCCTGGAACAGCTTGCCGCGCACCGAATAGGCCAGCTCGTCGATCACCTTGGGGTATTCGGCGTCCTTGGGGGTGTCCTGCATGCCGCCGCGTTCCAGCGCCAGCACGTGCAGGCCGGCTTCGGTCAGCTCTTGGCCCAGGATCGCGCCGGTCCAGCCGAACCCGACCAGGACCGCATCAACTTTGTCTTTCTTGATTGCCATGATTGATTACCCCTTTTCCCCAGAAATCGACACGGGGCCATAGGGGTACTTGACGTTGGGCTGGTCGGCCCAGTCCATGTAGTCGGCGCGCGCGCCGGGAAAGCCCACCATCTTCCAGCCCACCATGTTCTTGTTGCCGCCGTAGATCGGGTCGGCAAAGAAGCCTTCTTTGGTGTTGGAAAGCAGGAAGCTGAAGAAGGTCGACGCGGGAACGGTTTCCAGCTTGATCTTGTTGCCTTGCAGGTCTTTCAGGATCTGTTCCTGCAAGGCCTTGTCCAGCTCGGCATACACCTTGCCGTGCGTTTTCACGCACCAGGCATTGCAGGCTTCGATGCCGTGGCGATAGACCTCGCGCGGGTTTTGGTTCAGCTGATAGCCCAGTTCAGGCACCTGGTCGGTGTGGAACGGGCCCTGCATGTACCAGAGCTTGCCGTGGCCGAACGGCGTTTCCATTTGACGGTCGATGAATTCGGGCACACCGGCTTCAATCGCGCCAGGACCGTATTGGTCGGCGGGGATCAGGTGATCCACCGCGGCAACGATGAAGTCCCATTCGGGCTTGGTGAAATAGGTGGGCTCGTAGGGCTTGGCGGGCGCGGCGGTCTTGGTGTCCGCAGCGTTGGTACAGCCGGTGGTCAGTGCACCTACCGCCAATGTCGACGCCGGCACGATAGCCAACGCCTGAAGAAACCGACGACGCGGCTTTGCATCATCTGTCATAGACATCTCCGTGAATTTTCCAAGTTGTCCTAGCGCGCTACCGAACATGAACCCTGGAAACACGAACTGCCGAGCTAGTGACAACACGCTCTGTACTTACAGAAACAAGCTGAACCTTCTCTTCATGGGGGACGCAAGAGAAGGTGCTGCATTATGCGCCTATTCAGGCATCTGATCTGCTCATTGGAGCGGATCAGATCAAAATTCTTGACATGGAAAAGTCTTTTGCTTTAAGGACAAAGTAAGAAGTCCGAAATTGCGGGCTTTTCTGACAACTGGGTGAACGGATTCTGTATATTCCGCGCATGGAACACCACGGATGGCAGGCATGAACGACAAGACCAAGATCTGGAAAAGTTCGACGACAACGCGCAGCTGGAGTTCCACAACGAACTTGACGCCCGAGCAGCAGGCAAGCATCGAAGAACTGTTGGGCGGCGCGCCGGGCAGCGTCAGCGTTCAAGAAAAATGGAGCTACGCCGGCACGGAAAACGGCGAAGCCTTCAAGGTCGACATCGACAACGGCGCGGTCACCGTCAACGGCCGGCACTACGACAGCCTGGACGAAGTCCCGCGCGCCACCCGCGAACGCATCGAGGCGCTACGCGACGGCGAAGGCATGAAAGGTCTGTGGGACATGCTGAAAAATGCCGGGGTGCAGACTGAAGATATGCCTGGTGATCACGTTGCGCGCACTGGCAAACCTGCGTTCACGATTGAGACGGACGGTGATGGCGCGGGTGCGATAGCGGCAACGTCTGCGCCGGTGGCTGACGCGCCCCACGCCGCTGAAACCGGCAGGCCCCCAAGCACTGCCGCCGCGCAGGGCGCGCGCGTCGAGATGGACCCCGCCGCGTCCCCCGGCGCCGTGCCCAAAAGCGGCGGCCTGCGGCGCGCGCTTTTAATCGGCATCGCCGTGGGCTTGGCGCTTTGGGTGGCGCGGGCGTTGAATGTGTTTTAGGGCGATTGCCGTCGCGCGACACGACACGAGTGCTTTGCGTCCGCCAATGCATCCCGCACGGACTATTTGATCAGACGCATGCCGCTGGCTTTTGCCGCCTTCACGTCAAACGTCGCCGTGTATTCACACAGCGCCTCGTGTCCGGTGCGCTCGATCAGACAATCGGCAAAATCCGCTGTGGAGGCGGCGTACAAACGCACTGCCTTCCATACCGTCTCGGCCGCCTCGACATGAATTTCCTTCGTGCGAAGCAGGGTTTCGACGACCTCCACAATGGAAGAGCGCGGCACATCGTAGGCCCGACCAAGCACCCATACCGTTTCGACTAGAGCCACCAAGGTGACGAAACCGGGTTGCTCGGCCGTCAAAGATTCGATCAGGGCATTTGCTTTCCGCGTCTGCACCGGAGCATCCTGCGCGAAGTAGCGCACCAGCACATTGGTATCCAGGCCGATCATCGCGCTGACTTGCCCTGCTCGGCGATCGCGTCGTTCATCTCTTCAATCGTGACGGGTTTGCGTGGTTTCGCGATGATGCCTTTGAGCGCCGTAACCGAGTACGTTGCCGGCACCATTTCGTAACGGCCGCTTGCCTCGTTGAGAACAAACTCGATTCTGTCGCCAGTCGACAAGCCCAGACGGTTCCGTACATCGACCGGAATAGTGATCTGGCCCTTGGAGGTCACGGTGGCGGAAGGCATTGGCTAGCTCCTTGGAAGTGCGCCTTACCATAATGTAAGGCACGCGCTTGCGCAAGGCCGCGCCATCGGATTGCAGCAACCCTATGCGCCCCGTCACCCGCGCCGCGCGTAGCACCCCAAGAACATCTCCACCGCCGAATCCGCCACGTGCTTACGCTCGGCGGCGCTCAATGGCGGTTGCCCCAGCGTGACTTGCGGCCAGAATGCGAAGCTTTTGACCAGCCCCTGCAACTGGTGGCCGGCGAACTCGGGGTCCACGTCCATTAGCCGCCCGTCCTGGATCGCCGCGCGTATCCACGCCGTTTCGCCGCCCTCTTTTTCGCCCATGCGGCACACGATGGCCTGGGCGCGTTCGGGGGAATGGATGATTTCGGCCATGGCCACGCGCGCCAGATCGATAAAGTTGGAGTCCGCCAGCAGGTCCAGCTTTTGCATCAGCAACTGCCGCAACTGCTGATCCAGCGCCACGTCGGGCTGATAGGCCAGCGAAACGCTGTCCGCACTCGTGGCCCAAAGCTCTTCAAGAATCAACGAGAACAGCGTTTCCTTGCTGGGGAAATGGTTGTAGACGGTGCGCTTGGAAACCTCCGCCGCCGCCGCGATGCGATCCATGCTGGTGGCCTCAAACCCGGCCGACCGGAACTCTTCCACCGCCGCGCGCACGATGGCCTGGCGTTTGCGGTCAGTGAGGCGGGTCGGGGGGCTGGACATGAACAGGCTCGGCTTTTTGGAAGGTGAAATACGCGGACGGAATACGCGGACGGAATGCGCGGATGGAATGCGCGGATCGGAGTGCGAAAAATTTTACACTGATCGGTGTACTTTTCAGAAAAACAAAACTACACTGCGCAGTGTAATTTTTTACCCGCCTGGAACCCGCCGTGACCGCCCTCACCTCCTGCCCCACTGCCCAGCCCCGCTATCCGCAGTCGCCCCAACACCACGAGGGCCGTTTTAGAAACCCCTTGCCGCGCCCCTCGCTGGGCTTCTGGCAAGGCGTGAAACTGATGTGGACGTTCTTCTTTGCCAAGCCGCGCGGCACGGTCCCCGAGCAAGCCATTCCCGTGCGCCCCCTCACCCTGGCCGACCTGCAAGCCGCGCCCGACCGCAGCCTGTACCGCCTGGGCCACTCCACCATCCTCTTGAAACTGCGCGGCCGCTTGTGGCTGACCGACCCGGTGTTCTCCAAGCGCGCCTCGCCCGTGCAATGGGCCGGCCCCGCGCGCTTTCACGCGCCGCCCATTTCCATCGAAGACCTGCCGCCCATTGCCGGCGTGATCCTGTCGCACAACCACTACGACCACCTGGACCGCGCCGCCATCGACAAGCTGGCCGCCAAGACCGCCCGCTTCATCACCCCCTTGGGCGTGGGCGACCAGCTGATCGCCTGGGGCGTGGACCCGGCGCGCGTCGAACAACTGGACTGGTGGCAATCCACCGACGTCGACGGCCTTCGGCTGACCGCCACGCCGGCCCAACACTTTTCGGGACGCGGCCTGACCGACTCCGACCGCACCCTGTGGGCCTCGTGGGTCATCCAGGACGCCGACCTGCGCGTCTTCTTCAGCGGCGACAGCGGCTACTTCGACGGCTTCAAAACCATCGGCGACACCCACGGCCCCTTCGACCTGACGCTGATGGAAACCGGCGCCTATGACAAGCGCTGGGCCTTCGTACACATGCAGCCCGAAGAAACCCTGCAAGCCCACCTGGACCTGCGCGGCCGCTGGTTGCTGCCCATTCATAACGGCACATTCGATCTGGCGCTGCACGCATGGGAAGACCCGTTCGAACGCATTGCCGCGCTGGCAGCGGCCAAAGGCGTCGCGCTGACGACGCCGGTCATGGGGGAACGGGTGGCGATAGAGACCCCGGAGGTGGGTTCCCCCTGGTGGCGAATCGGCGACGCCGCCGGCTGATCGCTCCAGTACAATCCCGCGTTTGGCGACGTTGTGATCGCCCACCTTCTGGACCCGAAGCATGTTGCGACTGACCGAAATCAAGCTGCCGTTGAACCACACGCCCGAGGAATTGCCCGCCGCGATTCTCAAGAAACTGGGCATACCGGCCAGCGACCTGCACGGCTTCACCATTTTTTTGCGCAGTTACGACGCGCGCAAAAAGCACAATATCCTGCTGACCTACACGCTGGATATCGACGTGGAAAACGAGGCCGCGTTGCTTGCGCGCTTTCATGACGACCGCCACGTCAAGCCTACGCCCGACACCGAATACAAATTCGTCGCCCAGGCGCCCGCCGCGCTGACCAAGCGCCCCATCGTCATCGGCACCGGCCCCTGTGGCCTGTTCGCCGGCCTGGTGCTGGCGCAGATGGGGTTCAAGCCCATCATCCTGGAACGCGGCAAGGCGGTGCGGGAACGCACCAAGGACACCTGGGGCCTGTGGCGCAAGCGCATCTTGAACCCCGAGTCCAACGTGCAGTTCGGCGAAGGCGGCGCGGGCACGTTTTCGGATGGCAAGCTGTACAGCCAGATCAAAGACCCCAAGCACTACGGCGAAAAAGTCCTGAAGGAATTCGTGCTGGCCGGCGCACCGGAAGAAATCCTGTACGTCAGCAAGCCGCACATCGGCACGTTCCGGCTGGTGGGCATGGTGGAAGTCATGCGCGACACCATCACCAAGCTGGGTGGCGAAGTGCGATTTTCCAGCAAGGTGGAAACGCTGCATCGCGAAAACGGCCAGGTCACCGGCGTCACGCTGGCCAGTGGCGAGCACATCGAAGCCGACCACGTGGTGCTGGCCATCGGCCACAGCGCGCGCGACACGTTCCAGATGCTGCACGAGCAAGGCGTGTTCATGGAAGCCAAGCCGTTTTCGATCGGCTTCCGTATCGAGCACCCGCAATCGCTGATCGACAAGGCGCGCTTTGGCCCCAGCGCCGGCCACCCCATCCTGGGCGCGGCCGACTACAAGCTGGTGCATCACGCCAGCAACGGGCGGTCGGTCTATAGCTTTTGCATGTGCCCGGGCGGCACGGTGGTGGCCGCCACGTCGGAGCCGAACCGCGTCGTGACCAACGGCATGAGCCAGTATTCGCGCAACGAACGCAATGCCAACGCCGGCATCGTGGTCGGGATTTCGCCCGAAGAAGACTACCCGGAACACGTGCTGGCCGGCGTGGACTTCCAGCGCAAGTGGGAATCGCAGGCCTTTGTGCTGGGCGGCGAAACGTACAGCGCGCCCGGCCAGTTGGTGGGCGACTTCATCGCGGGCAAGGCGTCCACGGAATTCGGGTCCGTGCTGCCGTCGTACACGCCCGGCGTGCACCTGACCGACCTGGCCACCGCGCTACCCGACTTTGCCATCACGGCCATCCGCGAAGCGCTGCCCGCGTTCGACAAGACCATCAAGGGCTTCGGCATGCATGACGCCGTGCTGACCGGCGTGGAAACGCGCACGTCGTCGCCCGTGCGCATCAAGCGCGACAACGACACGCTGCAAAGCCTGAATACCCGGGGATTGTTCCCAGCCGGCGAAGGCGCCGGTTATGCGGGCGGAATCTTGTCGGCGGGCGTGGACGGCATCAAGATTGCCGAAGCCGTAGCGCTGAGCATCATGGGCCGCCAAGGCTGAGAACGAATAGCCAAGGCTGAGGCCGAATAGCCAAAGCTAAGGCCGAATAGCCAAAGCTAAGGCCGGATCGATAAGCCCCCCGGGGCAAAGGCCCCCGCACGACAAAAGCCCCCACGACAAAGGGCGCCAGACGGCAAGGTTGACCTTGCTGCCCGGCGCCCTTCTTTCGCACTGAATCGGGGTGGGCAACCCCGAGCCCCCCTTAGAACGACATCTCAGGCGTGGGCGCGGCGGGTGCCTGGGACTCTTCCGGCAACTGCGCCACGGTGGCGTCGGTGGTCAGGATCAGGCCCGCGATAGACGCCGCGTTCTGCAACGCGGTGCGCGTCACCTTGGTCGGGTCGACTACGCCCAGGTCCACCAGGTCGCCATAGTTGCCGGTGGCGGCGTCATAGCCGTAGTTGCCCTTGCCTTCCAGCACCTTGGCCACAATCACCGAGGGCTCGTCGCCGGCGTTCGTGACGATGGCGCGCAACGGCGCCTCCAGCGCGCGCAACACGATGCGGATGCCGGCGTCCTGATCGGCGTTGGCGCCCTTCAAGCCGTGAATGGCCGTGCGCGCCCGCAGCAACGCCACGCCGCCCCCGGGCACAATGCCCTCTTCGACGGCCGCGCGCGTGGCGTGCAGCGCGTCGTCCACGCGGTCCTTCTTCTCTTTCATCTCGACCTCGGTCGCGGCGCCCACCTTGATGACCGCCACCCCGCCCGCCAGCTTCGCCACGCGCTCCTGGAGCTTTTCGCGGTCGTAGTCGCTGGTGGCCTCGTCCGCCTGTTTGCGCAGGACCGCCACGCGCGCCTGGATGTCCGCCTGCTTGCCCGCGCCGCCGATGATGACCGACTCTTCTTTGCGGACCTCGACGCGCTGCGCGTTGCCCAGCTGTTCCAGCGTGGTCTTTTCCAGCTGCATGCCGGTCTCGTCCGAGATCACCGTGGCGCCCGTCAGGATGGCGATATCTTCCAGCATCGCGCGGCGGCGGTCGCCAAAACCGGGGGCCTTGACCGCCACCACCTTCAGCACCCCGCGAATCGAGTTCACGACCAAGGTGGCCAGCGCTTCACCGTCCACATCCTCGGCCACGATCATCAACGGCTTGCCCGCCTTGGCGGCAATTTCCAGCACCGGCAGCAGATCGCGAATGTTCGAGATCTTTTTGTCATGCAGCAGCACCAGCGGCTCGTCCAGCTGCGCCACCTGCTTCTCGGGGTCGGTCACGAAATACGGGCTGAGGTAGCCACGGTCAAACTGCATGCCCTCGACCACATCCAGTTCGTTGTCCAGCGACTTGCCGTCTTCCACCGTGATGACGCCCTCGCGGCCCACCTTGTCCATGGCCTTGGCGATGATCTGGCCGATGGTCTCGTCGGAATTGGCCGACAAGGACGCGACCTGCGCAATTTCCTTGCTGGTCGAGATGGGCTTGGAAAGATCCTTCAGCTTGTCCACCACCGCCTGCACCGCCTGGTCCACGCCCCGCTTCAGGTCCATGGGGTTCATGCCCGAGGCCACATACTTCATGCCCTCTTGCACGATGGCCTGCGCCAGCACGGTGGCGGTAGTGGTGCCGTCGCCCGCCACGTCGGCCGTCTTCGAGGCCACTTGCTTGACGATCTGCGCACCCATGTTTTCGAACTTGTCCTTCAGCTCGATTTCCTTGGCGACAGACACGCCGTCCTTCGTGATGGTCGGCGCGCCGAAGCTGCGTTCCAGCAGCACGTTGCGGCCCTTCGGACCCAGCGTGACCTTGACGGCGTCGGCCAGAATGTTGACGCCCTTTACCACGCGGGCGCGCGCGTTATCGTGAAATTGAATGTCCTTGGCACTCATTTCTAAGGCTCCTGCTATTTCTTGGGTAGATTCCTGATAGCGGCTCGGGCAAGCGCGTTATGCCGCTTTCTTGAACGTGTCGCGTGTGGGTTCCAGCACCGCCAGCACGTCGTCTTCGCGCATGACCAAGAGTTCCTGGCCGTCGACCTTGACGGTCTGCCCGGCGTATTTTCCGAACAGGACGTGGTCACCCACTTTAAGTTGCAACTTCTGCACGGCGCCGTCGCGACCGACCTTGCCGCTACCGACCGCCACGACTTCGCCCTGCTCGGGCTTTTCCGCCGCGGAATCGGGAATCACGATGCCGGATGCGGTCTTGCGTTCCTGTTCGATGCGCTTGACGATTACCCGGTCATAGAGGGGACGGATCTTCATGACTCAATCTCCTGAACAATTCAGATCACCAAACACTGCGCCTTCGCGGGCGCGCATCAGGATTTATGGGCAGGGCCGCGCAAGTTCAAGAGCCGCAAATTGAATCAAATTGCATCAGGGACGTGCATCACCGACGTGCATCACCGCAGACCCAGATGCCGACCGCCTTTCCCAGCCGAAACGTCACGCGCTTTTGCAGCTGGGCGGCGGGCGCGGCATGCACGGGACAGGGTTGCGTACGGCCTCCCTCGGCGTCCACCGTGGCGTCGTCCGCGTCCGTCTGATTCCAGATGCCGTTCTTGCGCGGCCGGAACATCCAGCGCAGGTATCCCTTGCGCGCGGCCAGCTCCATCAGCGCCGAATGATCCGGCGCCTCCAGCGCAACGCGTTCCTGCCCGCCGGGCAGATCGGAATAGTCGGCAAACGCCCGACGGCAAGCCACGGCTTCTTCCAGCGGCGCATTCAGGCGGCACCAACCGGGATGCGCCACGCGTTCCACGTCCCAGGCGCCCAAGCGCCATCCGGCTTCAAGCACGGCTTCATCGATTTCGGCGTAGTGGTTCCAGCGCTGATTCAACTGCAAGGCCGACGCCGCCACCGACCGCAGCGGCTGTGCAATCGCCGTCCGGTCAGGCTTGAAGCCATGCCAGTGCAGCGTCAACAAAATGGGGGTGTCTGCCTTTTGCACCGCGCTGGCGCTGACCGCATACAGCGGCAGGCCCAGCGCGGAGATGTGCGTGTGGATAGTCGTGAATATGTCCATGGGATCTCCGTTAGCCAAAAGCGGATTTCGCGTGGGGTCATGCCCATCGAACCAACGTGTCGAATGAATTTATCGCGTCTTCACAAGGCGCTCAACCGGCGGGGAAAGGCGCATCGTGCCACGGCCGTTCAACGCCGCCCGCGGGCCACCACTCGCGCTAAAAATCCGCAATTTTTCCCGCCGCCTTGATTGAAGAATTCAATCGCCCCCTCTCTTGAAACCCGCAAACCCGATGCCACATTTGCGCTATGGCGGGGCAGCGCAGCGTAGACACCCCATGCCGCCAAGCCCTACGCCCGTCTGAACCAGACCTTATCGGGAGACGAACATGGCAACTTATCCATTTTTCGATAGCGGCATCAGTTCCGCCCTGGACACCCTGCAACAGCTGGACAAAATCCTGCGATCCTCGACCGCGCCTTCCAACTTGCGGTCCACGGCACGCGGTGACTTTCCGCCCGTGAACGTAGGCGCGTGCGCCGACTCGATTGAAGTCGTGGCGTTTGTGCCCGGCGTAGACCCGGACGCGCTTGAAGTCACCATGGAAAAAGGCCTGCTGACCATTTCGGGTGAACGCCGCGAAGAAGAACCTTCCGGGCAAACCACCCTGTATGCACGCGAACGCGCGCGCGGCCGATTCAGCCGCGTGGTGGAACTGCCTGCCGACGCCGATCCAGAGAACATCCAGGCGCGCTACACCGACGGCTGCCTTTGCATTTCGATCGGCAAACGCGAGTCCGCCAAGCCGCGTTTGATTTCCATCCAATGAACACTGGCCGACGACACAGGAGGATCATCATGGAAGAACGCAACCAACTAGCCGCCACGCGTGGCTCGGAATCCCTGGCCAAGGTCGCTGACGACACCAACCGCCCCGCCACCCTGCCCGCCGTGGACATCTACGAGAACACCACCGGCATTACGCTCTTGGCCGACCTGCCCGGCGTGTCCAAGGACAGGCTGTCGATCAAGGTGCAGTCGAACGAATTGCTGATCGAAGGCGAAGCCGCGGTGCAGGTGCCGGCCGAGGTGCGGCTGGTGCATAACGAACTGCGCGAACCGCTGTTCCGCCGCAGCTTCACGCTGGGCCATGATCTGGACAAGGACAACATCACCGCCAACTTGAAGCACGGCGTGCTGACCTTGCAGATTCCGCGACTGCGCGAGGCGCAGCCCCGCAAGATCTCTGTCACCGTGACTTGATCGGCAGGCTTGAAACGTTGCGCCCGGTGTATGCCGGGCGCGTTCGCGTTTTAGCCACCATGTGGGGGAGGCCTTATGGAGCATTCCGTCATCACGCAGTATCGCGGCTACGTCCTTAGCGTACGTGCCATCCCGTTGCGCGCGCTGGAAAAGCCAGGCGCGTTGCCGGCCGGTTTCATTTCGCTGGTGCAGGTGGTGCGATGCACCGACATCCTGGTTGACTGGTGCATGCCCTGCCCGCACACGCCTTGGGAAACCCCAGCCGAGGCGTTGCGCGAAGGCACGCAGTATCTGCAACGGCTGATCAACACGGGCGCGATCGGACTGGGCGCGCCGATGCTTCAATAGCCTTGGCTTGGACACCAAGACGTGGCTTGCGCACCCACGACTGCAAAGACGGGCGGGCATGTCGGCACCGACGCTCGCCCATCGTCGCCTCACGCTGCCTGATAGCGCGCGGCCGCGCTGGCCATCTTGATGTCGCCCAACAGCGCCTGGCGCGCCCCGTCCAGGGCATCCCAGCGCGACGCCTCGTGCAGCGGCGGGATCGTCACCGTCTCGCGGCGGTCGAATCCGACCAGCGCCGCATCCACCAATTCACCCACGTCCATCACTTCGGGCAGCGCATTGATATCGATGCCCGCGCGTTGCCAGATCTCGGTGCGCGTGGCGGCGGGCAGCACCGCCTGCACATAGACGCCGGCGGGCGCCAGCTCTTCATGCAAGGCCTGCGACAAGAACAACATATAGGCTTTGGTGGCGCCATACACCGCCATGCCGAACTGCGGCATGAAGCCCACCACCGAACCCACATTCACGATGGCGCCGGCGCCGGCCTGCACCAGGCGCGGCGCGATGGCGCTGGCCAGCCGCGTGGGCGCGGTCGTGTTCAGCGCCACCAATTGGCCGGCCGCCTGGGGCGTCTGCGCCACAAAGTTGCCCGTCTGCGCAGCGCCCGCGTTGTTGATCAGGATCTGGATGCGGGCATCATCGCGCAGCCTGGCCTCGACGGCTTCAATGTCGTCATTGCGCGTCAGGTCGGCCGCCAGCACGTCAACCGCCACGCCATGGTCCTGCCGCAAGCGCGCAGCCAGCGTCTCCAGCCGGGTCAGGTCGCGCGCCACCAGCACCAGATCGTGGCCGCGCCGCGCAAAGCGCTCGGCATAGGTTGCGCCTATGCCCGAGGACGCGCCGGTAATCAAAACAGTAGAGGAATTCATTTTGCAGTTCTCGTTGTAAGTCCGCGGATGACACGCCGCGCAAACGGCGATAGCCCGCCAATCAGCGCGCGTCGGCCAGCGCCGGGTAGTCGATATAGCCTTGTGCGCCGCCGCCATACAGCGTGGCGGGGTCCAGCTGCGCCAGCGCAGCGCCCGTCTTCAGGCGCTGCACCAGATCGGGGTTGGCGATGAACGGACGGCCGAATGCAAACAGGTCGGCATGGCCCTGGGCAAGCTGGGTGGTGGCCAGGTCCAGCGAATACCCGTTGTTGGCGATATAGGTGTTCGTAAAACGCCTGCGCAGCGAACCGTAGTCGAACGGCGCCACATCACGCGGCCCGCCCGTCGCGCCCTCCACCACGTGCAGGTAGACCACGCCCAACGCATTGAGCTGATCAGCGATGTAGTCGTACTGCGCCTGCGGGTCGCTGCACGTAATGCCGTTGGCCGGCGACACCGGCGAAATGCGCACGCCGGTACGGTCGGCGCCCACCTCGTTGGCCACCGCCTGCGTCACCTCCAGCAACAGCCGCGCACGGTTCTGCACCGAACCGCCGTACGCGTCGTCGCGATGGTTCGCGCCATCCTTGGCGAATTGCTCAAGCAGATAACCGTTGGCGCCGTGGATTTCCACGCCATCGAAACCCGCCGCGATGGCGTTCGCGGCTGCCTGGCGAAAGTCGTCGACGATGCCGGGCAGCTCGTCCAGCGCCAAGGCGCGCGGCATCGACACCGGCTCAAAGGCATTGTTTACAAACGTCTTGGTCTCGGCGCGGATGGCGGACGGCGCGACCGGCGCGGCGCCGTTCTCTTGCAGGTCCACGTGCGACACGCGGCCCACATGCCACAACTGAAGGAAAATCTTGCCGCCCTTGGCATGCACGGCCTGCGTCACTTGCTGCCAGCCTTCGACCTGCGCAGCCGTGTAAATACCCGGCGTGTCCTGATACCCCTGCCCCTGCTGCGAGATCTGCGTCGCCTCGGCAATCAACAAACCCGCCGAAGCGCGCTGGCCGTAGTACGTCGCGGCATGGCGGCTGGGCACAAAGCCCGCTTCGGCCCGATTGCGCGTCAGCGGCGCCATCACGATGCGGTTGGAAAGCGTCAGGGGTCCCAAGGTGTAGGGCTGGAACAAAGCGTTGTCGGTCATGGTCGGGTTCCATAAATAGGGGTTGATTGCGGTGCGCAAGGCGTTGGCCTTGGGCTGATCGCGCCAGGGCCAGGTCCGGATTACGGTCCGGGCCGGGCGGCCAACGGCGTTAATGATGATGATCAACATCTAAATCGTCAAGCACTTTGATGATAATCGACATCAATGTATATTTGTCACCTGCACATGGCATTAACAGACTGGCACGCGCGGGCGTGTCATCACACGAGGTTGCAAAAATGAGGGTCACCAAGGCGCAGGCGCAGGCAAACCGGGCGCACATTGTCGAGACCGCATCGACCCTGTTTCGAGAACGCGGGTACGACGGCGTGGGCGTGGCCGAACTGATGGCCGCCGCCGGCTTTACCCACGGCGGGTTCTACAAGCACTTCCGCTCCAAGGCCGACTTGATGGCCGAAACGGCCGCGTCGGGGTTGTCGCAATCCCTGGCGATGACGGGCGACATGGACCCCGCCAAGTTCGTCAACATCTACTTGTCCCGCGCCCATCGCGACGGCCGCAGCGCGGGCTGCACCATGGCCGCCCTGTGCGGCGACGCCGCGCGCCAGTCCGACGACGTCAAGACCACCTTTGCCGCAGGCATCGAGAACATGCTGGCGGCGTTGGCCAAGGACGACGATGCGCCGCAAGATTCGGGCCTGAACGCGGGTCTGAACGCGGGCCTGGATTCGGGTGCGCATTCGGGTGCGCATTCGGGTGCGGATTCGGGTGCGAATTCAAACCCCGATTCAAATCCGAACATAGACCCGTCTTTATCCGCCAAGCGCGCGCGCGCCAAGCGCATCGATTTGCTGGCCCACGTGATCGGCGCCGTCGCGCTGTCGCGGGCCTGCCCTGATGACTCGCCGCTAGCCGACGAAATCCTCGAAGCCTGTCGCAGCGAATTGCTGGCGTCCCTGGCTTCAGAATCCCCCCGCTGATTTTTCCTTATTCACGCCTGCCACGCCCACCGACGGAGCAAACCAACATGGCCGTGCACTACCTGGAAGACCTGACCCCCGGACAACGCTTCATCGGCACCGCCCGCGTGCGCGTCACGCGCGAACGCATCAAGGCCTTTGCCAAGGAATTCGACCCGCAGCCGTTCCATCTTGATGAAGACGCGGCCAACGTCACGCTGTTCAAAGGCCTGGCCGCCAGCGGCTGGCACACCGCCGCGCTGACCATGCAACTGCTGGTCGCCAGCGACTTCAAACCCGCCGGCGGCATCATCGGCGCGGGCGTGGAAGAAATGCGCTGGCCGCTGCCGGTGCGTCCGGACGACGAGTTGCGGATAGAAAGCGAGGTGCTGGAAGTGCGGCCGTCGAAAACCCGGCCGGAACAGGGCTTGGTCAAAGCACGCACCACCACCTTGAATCAGAAAGATGAAGTGGTGCAGGTGTTTGTGAGCAATTTGGTGGTGAAGAGTCGCGGGGGGTGATGACCGGCGTTTGCGCGGGGCGGGCTGGCAGCGTCTTCCCCCCGCTCACCCTTGCTCCACCGCCAACGCAAAGTACGCCGCTGCCCCCACCTCTGTGCCGCGTGTCAACACCGCCCGCACGTTCACTGCAAGCCAGCGGCCATCCTCGCCGCGCATCTTTGCGCCAAACGCGGCGGTGGGCCTGCCGTGCAGCATCTTCTTCAGGCGCGCGCCGCCATCGGCCAGCAGCCCGGCCAGGCCATCGCCCAGCAGCGCTTTCGGGTCGGCCCCCAGCATCGTCGCCAGCGCCCCATTGACGGATTCGCAGCGCAGGTCGGCGTCCAGCAGCGCCATGCCTTGCGACGTCAGCTCAAATACCGCTTCAAAACGCGCCTGCTGATCGCGCAGGGATTGCTCGGCCAGCTTGCGGGCGGTGTTGTCCATGCTGATGCCAACCACCTTGACGATGCGTCCGTCAAAGTCGCGCACGGGGGTGGCGCGGGAGGAAATCCAGCGCAGGGCGCTATCCGGCTGGATCACGCGAAAGTCGAATTCGTGCGCGTTGCCGGTGCGCAGGGATTCGTCGTAGACCGCCTGCATCATGGCAACGTCGTCGGGGTGCACGTGCAACCAGAAGCTGTCGTTGCTGACAATGCGCCAACCGTATACGGCTTGGACGTTGGGCGAGTAGCTGACGTCGTCCGTGATCAGGTTCCATTCCCACGTAACGATGCGCGCGCCCTCTTGCGCCAGCTTCATGCGCGCTTCGCTTTCCATGATGTCGGCCATGTAGCGGCGGCGCGTATCCGTCATGGGGATGTCCACGGCGCTTGCTGCACCGGCCTCTTCCCGCGCTTGCTCGCCGTATCGCAGCCAGATCCAGTTCACCCTCAGAAACGCCGCCAGCTTGCGCAGCTTTTCGTAGTCGATCTCGCCGCCCTTCGTCCATTTATGGACGGCGGGGCGCGAGACGTTCAGCGCGCCGGCCACGGCTTGCAGGGTCAGTTGCTTGTGTTCAAGCAGCTCTTTCAAGCGGAATGCAAAGCTGTCTTCTTTCATGACGACCGTGTCCAGCCGACACAGCGAAAACAAAAACCACCCGTTACAAACGCGCCGTTTTCCGATTGAAGCTTGTGCATGGGCAAGGTTCTTCCTACAGTCCGGGTCAATCATTGGGTTAATCAATGGTTAATGTAAACCTCTGGTTAACACACGACAAGATACCGCGCGCAACGACGCAAGGAAGGAGACAACGTGAAAATAGCCGCGCCACGCCGCGACGGGTTCCTGACGCTTTGCACACTTACCGCCGTGCTGCTCACCGTCATCGCCATGGTCCTGTGGCCCATGCAAGCCGCCACCACCGCCGCCGATCTATTCGACTGGACCACGCGTTCATTCGGCTCGCTGATCCAGGTGTTTGTTTTCGGCTGCGTCATCGCCTGCATCGGCCTGGCGTTCAGCAAATACGGCAACGTGCGCCTCGGTGACAGCAAGCCCGAATATTCGACGCTGTCCTGGATCTTCATGTTCATCTGTGCCGGCATGGGCTCGTCGACGCTGTATTGGGGCGTGATGGAGTGGGCCTACTACTACCAAACGCCCGGGCTCAACGTCGCGTCCGGCACGCGCGAGGCTTTAGAAACCAGCATCAGCTATTCGTTTTTCCACTGGGGGTTAAGCGCGTGGGCGGTATACGCCCTGCCCTCGCTGGCCATGGCCTACCACTTTCATGTGCGCAAGAAGGCGGGGTTGAACCTGGCATCTATCCTCCAGGCGATAACCGGGTTCCGTGCGACGGGTCCCGTCGGCCGTCTGGCGGACCTGATCTTCCTGCTGACGATGTTCGGCGCGCTGACGGTGTCCATTGCGCTGACGGCCTCCACCTTCACGCGCGGCCTGGCCGGCCTGGTCGGCACGCCCGACACCTTCGCCATGCAGGTGATCGTGATCGTCGGCGTGTCCGCGCTGTTTTCGGCCAGCGCCTATATCGGCATCGCCAGCGGCATGAAGCGCCTGAGCCATCTGGTCTGTTGGGGCGCGCTGCTGCTGGCTGCCGTCGTGCTGGTCGTGGGCCCCACGCAGTTTTCCGGCAACAACATCGTCAATGGCCTGGGCCTGATGCTGCAAAACTACGTCCGCATGAGCCTCTTCACCGACCCCGCCGGCGACGGGGCCTTCAACCGCGGTTGGACGGTGTTCTATTGGCTGTGGTGGGTGTCGTATTCGCCGGGCGTGGCCATGTTTGTGGCGCGCGTTTCCAAGGGCCGCAAGATCAAGGAAGTGATCTATGCGCTGCTGCTGGGCGGCAGCGCCGGATGCTGGTTCTTCTTCGGCGCGCTGGAAAGCTATTCAATGCACCAGTTCATGACGGGCGCCATCGACGTGCCCCGCGTCTTGCAGGAACAAGGCGGCGAAACGGCAGTGGAAATGCTGCTAAGCGCGCTGCCGGCCGGCAAGCTATTTTTGGCGCTGTATCTGGCAACCATGCTGGTCTTTCTGGCCGCCCACGTCGACGCCGTGGCCTACGCCGTCGCCGCCACCACCACGCGCAACCTGTCGGAAGGCGAAGACCCCACGCCCGCCAGCCGCGTCTTCTGGTGCATTGCACTGACGCTGGTCCCGCTGGCAATGCTGTTCACCAAGGCGTCGTTGGAAACGATGAAAACGGCCGTGGTGCTGACCGCCATCCCCTTTGTCTTCATTCTGGGTATCAAGCTGTTCGGCCTGTTCCGCTGGTTGATGCAGGACTACGGAGATATCCCGGCGCATCAGATTGAATCGCCCACCCAGCCGGCCTTTGTTCCCAGGAGATCATCATGAACCGCATCCCCAAGCTACCCGTCGACTTCAACGCCGACGAAGAAAACGCCTGGACGCTGCCCGCCCCGTATTACACCCAAGCCGCCGTCTTCCAGTACGAGCAGGAAAAGATCTTTGCCCACAGCTGGATCTGCGTGGCCCATCGCAGCGAATTAGCCGAGCCCAACCACTACGTAACGCGCGACATCATCGGTGAAAGCATCATTGTGCTGCGCGACCGCGACGGCATCCTGCGCGCGTTCTACAACGTGTGCCCGCATCGCGGCCACCAACTGTTGCAAGGCAGCGGCAAAGCCAAAAACGTCATCACCTGTCCGTACCACGCCTGGACGTTCAAGCTGGATGGCGAGCTGGCCTTCGCCCGCAACTGCGACAACGTGCCCAACTTTGACCGCGACAAGGCCACGCTGGTCCCGATCAAGGTCGAAGAAGCCGCGGGCTTTGTCTTCATCAACCTGAACCCCCGCGCGGGGTCGGTAGAAGACCAACTCCCCGGCTTCGAAGCCCGCCTGCGCGCCGCCTGCCCGGTGGTGGACACGCTACAACTGGCCGCGCGCTTCGTCACTGAAACCCCCGCCAATTGGAAGTCCATCGTTGACAACTACCTGGAGTGCTATCACTGCGGCCCGGTGCACCCCAGCTTTGCGGACTCTGTCCAGGTCGACAAATACACCCACACGATGCACGGCAACTGGACGTTGCAATTCGGCCTGGCGAAGTCGTCCGAAAAATCCTTCAAGGTTGATGCCTCGGTGAAGGACCCCAGCTTTGCAGGCTTCTGGGCCTGGCCCTGCACGATGTTCAACGTGCCGCCGGGCGCCGACTTCATGACCGTCATCTACGAATTCCCCGCCAGCGCGGGCGTCACGTTGCAGCACTACGACATTTACTTTCTGAACAAGGAATTGACCGAGGAACAGCAGACGCTGGTGGACTGGTATCGCGACGTTTTTCGGCCTGAAGACCTGCGACTGGTGGAAAGCGTGCAGAAGGGATTGAAGTCGCGCGGCTATCGCGGGCAAGGCCGCATCATGGTCGACCGCCAGCGCAGTGGAATCAGCGAGCACGGCATCGTGCATTTTCATCGCAAGCTGGCCACGGAATACCAGGAAGCCTTGTCTGCCGACACTTCCCCGCCCGCGCTCCATCGCGCCACGGCCCAAGCATGAGCACCATGAGCACCATCAGCACCATGAGCGGCCTGAGCACCGCCAGCACCGCCAGCACCACCAGCACCACCAGCACCGCCAGCACCCTTAGCACCCAAGCGGCCCTGCTCGTGCGCGTCGCGCGCATCGAGCACGTCACCCCGCTGGTCAAGCGCTACACGCTGGAAGCCATGGACGGCGGCGCGTTGCCGCCCTTCACGGGCGGCAGCCACATCATCGTGCAGCTGCGCGACGGCAGTCGCCATTACAACAACGCTTACTCGCTGATGAGTTCGCCCAACGCCCTGGGCAACTACCAGATCGGCGTGCGGCGCGAAACGCCGTCCAAAGGCGGGTCTGCCTTTATGCATGACAAGGTGGCCGAAGGCGACGCACTCTACATCACCGCGCCCAGCAACTTATTCGCCCTGGACGAGGCCGCCCGCCACCACGTCCTGATCGCCGGCGGCATCGGCATCACCCCATTCATGTCGCAGTTGCATGACCTGCACCGGTGCGGTGGTTCGTACGAACTGCACTACGCCTATCGCGCTGACGAACACGGCGCTTTTCGGGACGAGCTTGCCCGGCTTTGCGGGAATGGCGTCCGTTTCTATGTCGACAGCAAAGGCCAGCGCATGGATCTGGCGGGCCTGCTGGGCGGCATGGAACCCGGTGCGCACGCCTACGTATGCGGCCCCCCCTCACTGATCGATGCCGTGCGCGGCGCCGCGCAAGCGGTCGGGATCGAGTCAGCGCGCGTGCACGTCGAACAATTCGCCGCGCCCAAGCAAACCGGCGGCGCTTTCACCGTGGTGCTGGCCAAGTCCGGCAAGACCGTAGAGGTGGCCGCCGGCGAGTCCATCCTGAACGCCATCGAGCGCGACAGCACCGTGCCGGTGGATTGCCTGTGCCGCGAAGGCGTGTGCGGCACCTGTGAGACCCGCATTCTGGAAGGCGAAGCCGAACACGCCGACCAATATCTCAGCAACGCGGAAAAGGCCGCGCAAAAGACGATGCTGATTTGCGTGTCCAGCGCCAAGGGCAGCAGGCTCGTGCTGGATTTATAAGGCAGCACGGCACGGACAGCCTCAACACATCACCGCCCGTGCGGCCAGCTTTGGTAGACAAGTTCGAGGCCATTGCCCGATGCCGGGTTTATTGCGGGGAGCCCGCCGCTTTGTCCGGCCTTGTCATCAACGCGGGCGGGCGTCATCAAGCAAGGCCAGCGCGGGCCGAACCAGACCACGCAGCAGCTCCGGTTCCGGCCGCGAGCGCGCCAGCACGCGCAGGCCCATCAGCAAGCCGAGCAGCATGCGCGCAAGGTCATCCGCCGGCTGCGTGGCGTTGATCGTGCCGGCTTGCTGGCCCGCCTGCACGCAGCGCAGGAAGAAAGCCTCCATATCCCGCAGCACAAGCGCCAGCGCCTCTTGGAACTCGGCATCGTGCGCAGACAACTCCAGCGCCGAGTTCACGATCATGCAGCCCTTGCGCTGTTCGTCCGCCAGCGATAGTTCGATGATTTCGTCAAAGAACGCACCGATGGCCTCGCGAGGCGTCATTTGCGATTCAAAACGCCTGACCCGTTCGCAAAAGCCGCGCTCGACGTAATGCGCGAGCGCCCGCTGGTACAGCCGGCGCTTGTCGCCAAACGTGTTGTACAAGCTGGGGCCCACGATGCCCATGGCAGCGGCCAGATCACGCACCGACGTGGCTTCGTAACCGCGCGACCAGAAGCATTCGATAGCGGCATCAAGCGCCGCCGCTTCGTCAAACTCTTTGGGGCGCGCCATGTGCAACCCTACGCGGCTGTGTCGTGCAATAAGCAGACGATGGTGACGTCATCCTATTACGCTCGTTCTGGATCTTCATTTCAAATCGCTTGCGACGACGCAGGCGCGAAATTTGAGGGAAACAAGGCCCGCTTGGTCTCGTCGTCGTTGACGGTTTTCCATTGGTGGCTTTTGCTGAGCGCCCGGGCGCGCGCAACCGCCGGGCGTGCATCCACGCCGGCGAACCAGCGTTTCAATTCCGGAAACGGCGCCAGCGGGTCTTCTGCGCCCTTGCGCACGCGGGAGGCCCGATCAAGCCAGCCCCACGCCGAAATATCGGCGATGGTGTAGCAGTTGCCCACGATGAATTCGCGCCCCTTCAGATGCTCGTCCAGCACCTGATAGTGCCGGTCGGCTTCGCGGCGGTAACGGTTGACGGCGTAGTCCAGACCATCCGGCGCGGCAAACTGAAAGTGCACCGCCTGGCCGGAAAACGGACCCAGGCCGGACGCAATGAACAGCAACCACGACAGCAGCTCAGGCCGATCTTCGGGGGTGCCCGTAAGCTGGCCGGTCTTGTCGGCCAGGTAGATCAGGATGGCCGTCGAGTCGAACACGCGCGCTTCCTTGCCGCCAGGGCCGTCAGTATCAACAATGGCCGGCACCTTGCCGTTCGGGTTGATGGCCCGAAACGCCGGCGTGTGCTGCTCGCCTTTGCTGGTGTCGACCGGCACGGCTTCGTACTCCAGCCCGGTCTCTTCCAGGAAAAGCGCGATCTTTGCGGGGTTAGGCGTCGGATGAAAGTAAAAACGGATCATGGCTGTTGTCTCGCTGTCGTGGTGGTCGATGGGGCTGCTGCCTTGCGCTTGGGACGGGACGCCAGCAGCACGCCGCCAACGACGGCAAGAAGGGCAATGCCCTCTTCCCACGACGGCAGCTCGCCCAGGACGGGAATGGCGGTCAGCGCGGCAACCGCCGGGATCAAGGCAATGATGGCCGTGGCGGCGGACGGCCCCAGCAGCGCAACGGATCTGTTGAAGGACACGATGGCCACGCCGCTCATCAAGACGCCTTGGTAAAACGCCTGCAAAGCAATTTCGCCGGCCGACGCCAAACCAAGGCGGCTGAGGCCGGCAATCAGGTAGATCGGCAGAAACAGCACGGCCGACCAGAAGCAGATCAACGCCGCGGCCTGCACCGGCGTCAGCGCGCTGCGCCGAAACAGCAGCGTATAGACGGCCCACATCGCGGCGGCAGTGATCAGCGCCAGGATCCCCACGGGGTTCGCCACGCCGTGCGCCGAGGCGCCGCCCGCAATCATGCAGACCAATCCGATGACGATGGCCAGATAGCCCAGCCAGCGGCCCCAGCCCTGCTTTTCTTTCAGGAAGACCCAGGCAAAAAGCCCGACAAAAACGGGCATCAATGTCGGCGCGACTGCCGCCGCCCGCCCGGCTGACGTGAGCTGTAGTCCCAGAGCCACCGCCAGGACAAAAGGCATGCCCCACAGACAGGCGTACAACAGTCCCTCACCCCATTGTTTGCCGGATATGCGCCCGGAACCCCGCAGCAGCACCGGAAAAAGAATCACAGCGCCGATACCGAACCGCAGCGCGGTGACATCCCACAACCGCAGTTCGCGCGTCACGCTAAAGCGCGTCACCACAAACCAGCCGGCAAAGATCAACACGCTGAGGCCCGCCCAACAGAGTCCGTGGAGAGTCTTGCGCGAGGGTCGCGGAAGATGGGGGACGGGAACGGGTCCGACGGGGGCATCCTGGACGGGGTCGGCAAGTTGCGTCATGCGGTGGCCTTCCGTGGGGCAAGCGGGTTGACGAAGGCACGTGCGTGGCAGGTACCCGAGAACGTCCGGGGATTTTATATCGATCGCCATAAAACATGCCAGCGTTGATATTTGCGCTGGGCACATGAACGGCTAGGGCTGCGTCGCGGCGTCAGCAAAGGCGGACAGATCGCGGTTGAAACGCTCGGCCTCCTCCAGAAAGGGAGCATGCCCCGAGTCTGCGTAGAACTTGCCGATGGCGCCGGCGTTCAAGGCCTTGGCGCGATTGAAGGACGGTTGGGCCTGCACCAACGCATCACGCGCGCCATAAATCAACAACAGCGGCTTGTGCATGGCCCCCAAGCCCTTGGGCGCATTCAGCGACATACCGTGCACGGCGTTCTGCATGCTCTGGGAAGCCATGGCGGCATTGGCCAGCAAACGCTGGAACGTCCGCGCGTCAGGCTGGGTGGCAAAGCACAGGGCCATAAATTCGCGTTCAGCATCGAGATGCGTCTTGAGATCTGGCGACGCCATTCCTTTGTAAGCATGCGGCTGCGACACGATTTGTTCCGGTGTCAGCTCGATGACCCCTCCCACGTACACGGCACCGGCGATTTTCTCGTCACCATAGGCAGCCAGATAATTCGTGGTAACCGCCGCGCCTAGCGACCATCCCACCAAGACGGGCTGCCGGGCGCCTGACCCCGCAATCACCGCAGCCAGATCATCCGCCCAACGGCGTCCATCACGGTAGGCATCGGCACGCTCAGGTTGCCCGGACAGGCCATGCCCCCGCATATCGAAAGTGATCAGGCGGTAGCGCTGCAACTGAGGGCTGTTGACCTGCTTTTCCCAGCTAAGGTGGCTGCCAAGCAAACCGTGAATAAAGATGATGGGCTGACCGTTCGGGTCGCCGGCCTCTTGCACCGCGATGCGCACGCCATCAGGCGCCGTCACTGTGTATGGATCTACTGCGGCCCGCGCCAGCGTGCATAGAACCATCAGGGCCATTGCGGCAAACCCCTTGCGCCAATGGGTGAAAGCGGTGAAAGACATCATGTTGAAGCTCCTTCGAATGGAAAGAGCCCAGGCTAAAGCCTGACATTAGTGTCACAGTCAAGCACTAGGTGATAAGGTTCGATCCATGAATAAAACTGAGCCCACCACCCTGCTGAAGATCGGCGCGCTGGCGCAAGCAACCGGCGTCAGCGTACGTTCGATTCGTCACTACGATCAGCATGGCTTGCTTGCGTCAACGCGTGCCCAGAATGGCTACCGCGCCTTTGACGCAGTGGCCGTCACTCAGGTCAAGCAGATTCAGCGATTGATCGCTACCGGCTTCAGTTTGGAAGAAATCCGCAACTTTCCGGGTTGCATGTTGCTGATTGAAGGGGCGAAGGCATGCGCGGATATGAAGGATGCGAAGCGCAAACGGCTGGCGATCTTGGAGAAGCAGATAGCGGCGCTGGAAAGACAGCGCCAGCGGTTGCGAGGCATGCTGATCGAGGGGGGCAGGCACGAGTGAGCCTTCGGCTTTCGTTTATTGCGACATCCAGATCTTCGATGCCTGCGTACTCTACCCCGCGCCGCTGCGTGACTTTCTAATGTAGCTGGGACTGTCAGGACGATTCCGTGCCCGCTGGAGTCGCGACATTCACTGTAGCGCTACCGTGATTGTCCATTGGCTTCTTGCGCCACAGCGGTCGGCGCGTCGGTGCCCGGGTGGCGGGCCAGTTCAATGAATGCCCGCACGTAATCAATGGCGCTGTCCGCTTCGCGCGCGCCAAGAAAAATCTGCTTGGCGATGCCGCGCGCGCCCAGCCGTACCGGCACCACCTCCATCCGGGCCGCGTATTCCTCGACCAGCCAGCGCGGAAGCGCGGCCACGCCGCGTCCGCTGGCCACCATCTGCACCATGATGTCGGTGGTTTCGATGGCTTTATGGCGCTTGGGCGTGACGCCTGCCGGCAGCAGGAACTGGTTGTAGATGTCCAGGCGCTCGATGTCCACGGGGTAGCTGATCAACACTTCCTGCGTCAGCTGCTGCGGCTTCACGTACGCAGCCGTTGCCAGGCGGTGGCCCTTGGGCACGACCAGCACCTGCTCGTAGTCGAACACAGGCTCGAACTTCAGGCCCGGCTTGAACAGCGGGTCCGGCGTCACCAGCAGGTCGATCTCGTAGCCGAACAGCGCGCCGATCCCGCCGAACTGGAACTTCTGCTTGACGTCCACATCCACGTCGGGCCACGCCGCCAGATACGGTGAAACCACCTTCAGCAACCATTGGTAGCAAGGGTGGCATTCCATGCCAATGCGCAGCGCGCCGCGTTCGCCCTGCGCGAACTGGCCCAGTCGCTCTTCGGCCAGGTCCAGTTGCGGCAACACGCGGTTCGCCACCGCCAGCAGGTATTGGCCGGCCTGGGTGAGGCGCAGGCTTCGACCTTCGCGCAGCCAGACGTCGGTGCCCAACTGCACTTCCAGCTTCTTCATGCTGTGGCTCAGTGCCGACTGGGTCAGGTTCAACACGCCCGCAGCGGCCGTCAACGACCCTTGCTTTTCGACCTGCTGGACGATGCTGAGGTGGATGCGTTCAAGCATTCAGATGATTCCTGCTCATGGATAGGTGAAATAAAACCATTTTACTTCATCGTTACCCTCCTCTAGCATGCGGTTCCAGCTTGATGCTGCAACTGCACAAACACAGATGCCGCGCCGGGCAGCTCTATTCATGTGAAGCAAAGATGACACGTCCACTCCGTCTAGTCGCAGTTTCCGGCGGACTGCAACGCCCCTCGAAGTCAGCGGCCCTGGCAGAACACCTGCTGGACCTGATCGCCGACCATATTCCGTGCGACCAACACCTTGTTGAACTGGGTGAGCTGGCCCCGCAACTGGCCGGCGCCGTCTGGCGCTCTCAATTGCCCGACACGGTGGAGCGCGAGCTTGGCGCGGTCGAACAAGCGGACGTCCTGGTGGTGACAACCCCGGTCTACCGAGGCTCGTACACGGGGCTGTTCAAGCACTTCTTCGACTTCATTCATCAAGACGCCCTCATCGACAAGCCCGTCTTGTTGGCGGCCACCGGCGGCAGCGAACGCCATGCCCTGATCATCGATCACCAGTTGCGGCCCTTGTTCAGCTTCTTCCAGGCGCGCACCTTGCCGCTGGGCGTCTACGCGACCGACAAGGATTTTGCCGACTACCGCCTGCACGACATGGCCCTGATCGAACGGGCCAGACTGGCGGTCCAGCGCGCGTTGCCCTTAATCGAATTGATGCGCCATCCAAGCACCGCCGCCACAGAAGAACCGGTAGCAGCCTGAAGCAAAGCCAATTCAACGCCGCCCGCAGCGGCCATAGCGTCCGTCGCCTAGCGGCAGCCGGCTCCGTATTCCATTCGCCAAAATCAGCACACCATCACCATGAGCAACGCGTTCACTTTCAACATCAAGAGCATTCCTTTTGATGAAAATTATCAGCCGTCCGACAACACGCGCATCACGACCAACTTCGCCAATCTGGCGCGGGGCGCGAGTCGCCAACAGAACCTTCGCAACACGCTGAAGATGATCGACAGGCGCTTCAATAGTCTGGCGCATTGGGACAACCCCAAGGCAGATCGCTACACGGTCGAACTTGAAATCATCTCGGTTGAAATGAACATCGCCGCCAACGGCGGCAGTGATGCGTTTCCGCTGATTGAGATATTGAAGACCAATATCGTCGACCGCCACAACAACGAACGCATCGATGGGATCGTCGGCAATAACTTCTCTTCGTACGTGCGCGACTACGACTTCAGCGTGCTTTTGCAAGAGCACAACAAGAACAAATCCAGCTTTAGCTCGCCCGACGGTTTCGGCGACTTGCACGGCAAGCTGTTCAAGCACTTTGTCGGTTCCAGCGCTTACACCGAGCGATTCAGCAAGCCGCCGGTCATCTGCATCAGCGCCTCAAGCAGCAAGACGTACCTGCGTACTGAAAATCAGCACCCCATCCTGGGTGTTGAATATCAGCAAAGCGAATTCTCGCCAACGGACCAGTACTTCGAAAAAATGGGCTTGCAGGTCCGTTACTTCATGCCCCCGGGCAGCGCCGCGCCGTTGGCCTTTTATTTTCAGGGCGACCTGCTTGGCCACTACACGAACCTTGAGCTGATCAGCATCATCAGCACGATGGAAACGTTCCAGAAGATCTACCGCCCCGAGATCTACAACGCCAATTCCGCCGCGGGCAAGGTCTATCAACCGAGCCTGAAGAATCAGGATTACTCGCTGACGCAGATTGTCTATGACCGCGATGAGCGCAGCCAGCTTGCCGTGAAGCAGGGAAAGTTCACGGAAGAGCACTTCATCAAACCCTACAAGCACGTGCTGGAAAGCTGGGCCGCCAACTACGCGCACTAATCACTCAAAAAACAGACGAGACGACCTAATCATGAAAAAACTACTGCCCACCTCCACCGCCGGCAGCCTGCCCAAGCCCTCGTGGCTGGCACAGCCTGAAAAACTTTGGTCGCCTTGGAAGCTGCAAGACGAAGAGCTGGTCGAGGGCAAACAAGACGCCTTGCGCCTGGCGCTGCAAGAACAACAGCATGCGGGCATTGATATCGTCAGCGACGGCGAGCAAACCCGTCAGCACTTTGTCACGACGTTCATCGAACATCTCGACGGCGTCGATTTCGAAAAGCGCGAAACCGTTCGAATCCGTGATCGCTATGACGCCAGCGTGCCGACCGTGGTGGGCGCCGTCAGCCGTCAAAAGCCGGTGTTTGTTGAAGACGCCAAGTTCCTGCGCCAGCAAACCAAGCAACCCATCAAATGGGCGCTGCCGGGCCCCATGACGATGATCGACACGCTGTACGACGCCCACTACAAGAGCCGCGAAAAACTGGCCTGGGAATTCGCCAAGATCCTGAACCAGGAAGCCCGCGAACTGGAAGCCGCGGGCGTGGACATCATCCAATTCGATGAGCCGGCATTCAACGTGTTCTTCGACGAAGTCAACGACTGGGGCATCGCCACGCTGGAACGCGCCATCGAAGGCCTGAAGTGCGAAACCGCCGTGCACATCTGCTACGGCTACGGCATCAAGGCCAATACCGACTGGAAGAAGACGCTGGGGTCCGAGTGGCGTCAGTATGAGGAATCGTTCCCCAAGCTGCAAAAATCCAATATCGACATCATCTCGCTGGAATGCCACAACTCGCACGTGCCGATCGATCTGCTTGAACTGGTTCGCGGCAAGAAGGTGATGGTCGGCGCCATTGACGTGGCAAGCGATAAGGTGGAAACGCCCGAAGAAGTCGCCAATACGCTGAGAAAGGCGCTGAAGTTTGTGGATGCCGACAAGCTGTATCCGTGCACGAACTGCGGCATGGCGCCGTTGTCGCGGGCTATTGCGAAGGGCAAGCTGCTGGCTTTGAGCGAAGGCGCGGAAATCGTTCGCAAGGAACTGTTGGGCTGATGCACCATGGAGTCAGACTGCAATTTTTCGCTGGCATCGGCGAAATTGCAGTCTCATCGAAATTGCAGTCTGACTCCTTATTTCCTTATTTCTCTACTGTTCCTTCAGCCCCAATGACTTCATCAATGGGGCGAACAATTTCTTTTCGTCCTGCACGCGCGCGGTGTAGTCCGCCACGCTCAGCGGTAGCGCCTCGGCGCCGGCGTCCAGGAATCGCGCCTTGATCTCCGGCCGCGCCAGCACCTTGTTGATTTCGCCGTTCATGCGATCGACCACATCATCGCGGGTGCCGGCGGCGGCATACACGCCGAACAGGCTGTCCGCGAAAACGCCGTCAATGCCCGCCTCAGAAAAGGTCCGTATGTCCGGCGCCACGGCAGCCCGTTGCCGGCTCGCCACCGCCAGCACCTTCAGCTTGCCCGCTTGCACCATGGGAAAAACCGTGGCCGGTCCAAACGCAAAGTCGATCTGGCCCGCGGCCAGGTCTTGTATCGCCGGCGCCACGCCGCGATATGGCGCATGGGTGGCCTGCATGCCGGTAGCCTGCTTGAGCAGCTCGCCAGCCAGATGCGGCGTCGTGCCGTTGCCGGCCGACCCGTAGTTAAGCGGATTGGGCTGCTTGCGCGCGTATTCGACGAACGCTTCAAGCGTATCCACGCCCAGCGAGGACCGGACAAACAGGAACAACTGGCTGTTGGCCAACAAGGCAACCGGCCGCAGGTCACGCTGCGGATCGAACGGCATGCTGGTGAACATCAGCGGGTTGACCGATTCGGTGGTCGATGGATTGAGCAAGAAGGTATGGTTGTCTCCGCCGTTACGCACCACCTCGGCGCCCGCCACGTTGCCGCCCGCCCCGCCCCGATTCTCCACGATAACGGTCTGCTTCAAGGCCTCGGCCAAATGCGGCTGAACCGTGCGCGCCAGCACGTCGACCAGCCCGCCAGGGGCCAATCCCACAACCAGACGCACCGGCTTGGTCGGCCAGGCCTGAGGCGCCGTTTGCGCCTGGCTGCCCGTCGCCCAGCCAGTCAGCGCCAGCATCATCACGGCCAGGCAATGTCTACGCAACAGCATC
Source organism: Achromobacter sp. RT286_PF (assembly GCF_059760425.1). NCBI lineage: Bacteria > Pseudomonadati > Pseudomonadota > Betaproteobacteria > Burkholderiales > Alcaligenaceae > Achromobacter > Achromobacter sp. RT286_PF. The sequence continues at coordinate 12,547 of NZ_JCBAMR010000014.1, read as the reverse complement.
CGATTCTCCTTCTGGGCCGCCACCGCGCGATCCTGCGTACGGTGCGTCAGGTGCCGCACCCCGGTGAACCACCTTGATGCCTCATCGCGGCGGAGCCCTGCATCTGGCGCTTATTCTTCACAAAAGTTTAAGCATAAAGAATCCCGGATAACCCTAGTTTTCGGGCGACGAGCGAGCGGCGGTTAGCATGATCGCTTTGGTCCGAATAAAAAACGGGAGGACTTTAATTTGAACCTCCCATTCTTATTGAGCTGCGAGCCACCTCCCCAATTAAAGCCACTGACAACCACGGCAGAAACAAAAAGAGCGCCGAAGCGCTCTTTTCTCTTACCTCAGCCTTTAAGCAGGATCACTCCCACTCAATCGTCGCCGGCGGCTTGCTCGACACGTCATAAACCACGCGATTAATCCCGCGCACTTCATTAATGATCCGCGAAGAAACGCGAGCCAGCAGCGGGTGCGGCAGCGGCGCCCAGTCGGCCGTCATGAAGTCAAACGTCTGGACTGCACGCAGCGCCACAACGTACTCATAAGTCCGTCCATCGCCCATCACACCCACCGACTTCACCGGCAGGAACACGGCAAACGCTTGGGACGTCAGCTCATACCAGGTCAAGCCACTAGCTTCATCCTTGGTGTTCCGCAATTCTTCAATGAAGATCGCATCCGCACGGCGCAGCAGTTCAGCATATTCATGCTTCACTTCGCCCAGAATCCGAACACCCAAACCCGGACCCGGGAACGGGTGGCGGTAGACCATCTGCGGCGGCAAACCCAACGCAACGCCCAGTTCGCGGACTTCGTCCTTGAACAGTTCGCGCAGGGGTTCCAGCAGTTGCAGGTTCAGCGTGTCCGGCAGGCCGCCCACGTTGTGGTGCGACTTGATGGACGTGGCCTTGCCCGTCTTGGCGCCGGCGGATTCGATGACGTCGGGGTAGATCGTGCCCTGGGCCAGCCACTTGGCGCTTTGCTGCTTGCCGGCTTGTTCCTGGAACACTTCGACGAATTCGCGGCCGATGATCTTGCGCTTGGCTTCGGGGTCCGCAACGCCAGACAACTTGCCCATGAATTGGGCGGTGGCGTCGACGTGAATGATCTTCACGCCCATGTTTTCAGCGAAGGTCTGCATGACCTGCTTGCCTTCGTCCAGGCGCAACAGGCCGTGGTCGACGAACACGCAGGTGAGCTGGTCGCCGATGGCCTTGTGGATCAGGGCAGCGGCCACCGAGGAGTCCACGCCGCCGGACAGGCCCAGGATGACTTCGTCGGTGCCGACTTGCTCGCGGATGCGGGCGACGGCTTCGGCGACGTAGTCGGGCATGTTCCAGTCGCCCTGGCATTCGCAGATCTCGTTCACAAAGCGGGCCAGCATGGCCTTGCCTTGGACGGTGTGCGTGACTTCGGGGTGGAACTGAACGGCGTAGAAGCGGCGTTCTTCGTCGGCCATGCCGGCGATGGGGCACGACGGCGTGGACGCCATCAGCTTGAAGCCCGGGGGCAGCTCGGTGACCTTGTCGCCGTGGCTCATCCAGACCTTCAGCATGCCGTGGCCTTCGGGCGTGGTGAAGTCGTCCAGGCCTTCCAGCAGCTTGGTGTGGCCGTGGGCGCGCACTTCGGCGTAGCCGAATTCGCGGTGGTCCGAGAAGCTGACCACGCCGCCCAGTTGCTGCGCCATGGACTGCATGCCGTAGCAGATGCCCAGCACCGGCACGCCCAGTTCGAACACGGCGTGCGGCACGCGCATCGAGCCTTCTTCGTACGCGGATGCGTGGCTGCCGGACAGAATGATGCCCTTCAAGCCCTGCGCCATTTGGTCGCGCACGAAGGCGTCGTCGACGTCGCCCGGGTGCACTTCGGAATAGACGCCGGCTTCGCGGACGCGGCGGGCAATCAGTTGGGTGACTTGCGAACCGTAATCAAGAATGAGGATGCGCTGGTGCATTGAGCTCTACCGATTAAATAAAACCGCACCGGCAGAACCGCGATTGTTAATGCGATTCTGCCGGTGCGTGATGCATGACATTGTAGTTGACTGTACGGATCAGTCGGCGCGGTAGTTAGGCGCTTCCTTGGTGATCTGCACGTCGTGTACGTGGGACTCGCGCACGCCGGCGGAGGTGATCTCCACGAATTCGGCCTTGGTGCGCATGTCGTCAATGGTGGCGGCGCCGCAGTAGCCCATCGAGGCGCGGATGCCGCCGACCAATTGGTAAATGATGGCCAGCACGCTGCCCTTGTAGGGGACGCGGCCTTCGATGCCTTCGGGGACGAGCTTGTCGGCGTTATTGGCCGGGTCCTGGAAGTAGCGGTCGGCCGAGCCGTCCGTCATGGCGCCCAGGCTGCCCATGCCGCGGTACGACTTGTACGAGCGGCCTTGGAACAACACGACTTCGCCCGGGGCTTCTTCCGTGCCGGCGAACATGCCGCCCATCATGCACGAGAACGCGCCGGCGGCCAGCGCCTTGGCGACGTCGCCCGAGTAGCGGATGCCGCCGTCGGCGATCAGCGGAACGCCCGTGCCTTCCAGCGCCTTGGCCACTTCGGAAATGGCATGGATCTGCGGCACGCCCACACCGGCGACGATACGCGTGGTGCAGATGGAGCCGGGGCCGATACCGACCTTGACGCCGTCGGCGCCGTACTCGACCAGCGCGCGCGCGGCGGCAGCGGTGGCGATGTTGCCGCCAATGACTTCAACCTTGGGGTAGTTCTGCTTGACCCAGCGCACGCCTTCCAGCACGCCCTTGGAGTGGCCGTGCGCGGTGTCGACGATCAGGACGTCAACGCCGGCGGCAACCAGCTTTTCCACGCGCTCTTCGGTGCCCGCGCCCACGCCCACGGCCGCGCCAACGCGCAACTGGCCTTGGCCGTCTTTGCTGGCCATCGGGTGTTCGGTGTTCTTGACGATGTCTTTGACGGTGGCCAGGCCACGCAGCTCAAAGCCGTCGTTCACGATCAGCACGCGTTCCAGACGGTGCTTGTGCATCAGCGCCTGAGCCTCGTCCAGCGTGGCGCCTTCCTTCATGGTGACCAGGCGTTCCTGCGGCGTCATGATGTTGCGCAGGGGTTGATCCAGGTTTTCTTCAAAACGCAGATCGCGATTGGTCACGATGCCGACCAGCTTGCGGCCTTCAACGACCGGCAGACCCGAAATGCCATGCTGGCGCTGCAACGCAATGGCGTCGCGCACTTTCATTTGGGGGGTGACGGTGACCGGATCGATCACGATGCCGAATTCGTGGCGCTTGACGCGAGCCACTTCACGGGCTTGCTGATCGGCGGTCAAATTCTTGTGAATGATGCCGATGCCACCTTCTTGGGCCATGGCGATAGCCAGGCGAGACTCGGTGACGGTGTCCATGGCGGCGGACACAAGCGGAATATTCAGGCTGATATTGCGGGTCAGGCGGGTGGCCAGGGAGGTGTCGCGCGGCAACACCTCGGAATACGCAGGCACCAACAACACATCGTCGAAGGTGAGCGCTTTTTGAACGAGACGCATGGGTAACTCCGGGCGCAAAGCAAGATTATACGCCGCCCGCTGATTTTTTCTAGGTGTCTACCCTAGGTTTATGCAGGGTTTTTTACAGGGCACGGCGCAGCCAGGCCGGCACGCATGGGCGCCGGAATCAGTGCCCGGGTTATAGCCCCGACACACGAATCCCACAACTATTTTTACCCGGGCGTTATTGACAGGCTATTTTCACCCGGGTCATAATTGCACCACGTTTCCGCCGCCGTTTCGCAAAAGGCGTTGGACGCATCCAACCCGATATTGGCCACCGCAACCCATACGCCATGACTGCCTCTGACCACTCGCCCGCCCCCACCTACACCGCCTTTGAAGGCCACCGAATACTTGCCGCCGGGCCGCTGGCCGACGTGGCGCTTGCCGTCAAGCGCGCCATGGACGCCGATGCGGCGCAAGCGCTGCTTGTCTATCAAGACGGCAGTGGCACGCAGACGGACCTGAACCTGTCCGGGTCCGACGCGCAGGTTGCCGACCGCTACCGTTCGCCCGCCGGCGCGGCGCCCGATGGCGCGGCGCCCGTTGGCGCGGCGCCCGCTGACGGCCCCCCCGAATCGAACGAGATTTCCGACAGCGCCGCCCTGGCGCCGCGCGGGCGCGGCCGGCCCAAGCTGGGCGTGGTGGCGCGCGAAGTCACGCTGTTGCCCAGGCATTGGGATTGGCTGGGCGCGCAGCCGGGCGGCGCGTCGGTGGCGTTGCGCAAGCTGGTGGAACAGGCTCGCCGTGACAACGACGCGCAAGGTCGGCAACGTCAGCGCCAGGAAGCCGCGTACCGGTTCATGGCCAGCATGGCCGGCAACCTGCCCGGCTTTGAAGAAGCCACCCGCGCGCTGTATGCCGATGATCGCGACCGCTACGTGCGGTGTGTCGCCGCGTGGCCGGAAGACGTGCGCGGCTATGCGATGCGCTTGGCATGGGATGCGCCGACGACGCCCCAGCCGCAGCCCTAGCCGCCGGCGCAGCGCCGGCCATAAAGATAAAAAAGCCATCAAGTTTCTGTACGATTCGGTTTTCGTCCTTCGCCCTTCTTGAACCGGAACACAGGCATGCCACAACTTGTATTGCTGCTCTTGGGAGTCCCCTATCTGCGCAAGCGTTGGAAGGGCCTGTTCGCGGCCGGGTTGTTTTTCTTGGTTGCGGGCATCTTCGTTTTCATCGACGCGCTGGACAACGCGCTGTACTTTCCGCTGAACGCCTTTGCCATCCTCTTCATCATCGAAGGACTGGCCACGCTGATGATCGCGTCCAGCGGCGTGGGCGGGCAGCGTGTGCTGCGTTATGTGAAAGGGCTGTTCGTGCTGCTGGCCGGCAGCTTGATATTGGCGGGCCACCACCACGGGCACTTTGCCCTGTCGATGATTTTTGGCGCCTTGTTCCTGACCGACGGCGTATTGCAGTGCCTGGCCGCGTATGTGGTGCGCTACCAGCGTTGGCGCTACGCCTTTGCGGGGGGCATCGTAGAAATCCTGCTGGCCATTTTCTTCTTCCAGCCCTACCCCACCAACTATGTCGGCACGCTGCCGTATTGCGTAGGACTGTTCCTGGGCATCGCGGGCCTGAAGCTGTTGTGGCTGGCGCGGCGGGTCAGGCACCTGGCATCGAACCCGGCGTTCGCCTCCAACCCGTCGCCGGACTTCATGCCGTCGGAGCCCGCTGCTACGGCGGCTTCACAGGCAGGGTCGACACTGTCGCCCCGCCCCCTTGGCCCCACCATGTGGGATGGCCCCCCCGCCGACTCCGAGCCCGCGCTGACGGTACACGTGTGGACGCCGTCCGGCTCGGCCAAGGCGCAAACACGCAACCTTCCGCTGGTGGACCGCTACATTGCGGCCGTGGACGTCAACGGCGTCATCTCGACCGGGCACGCCGCCCTGGAATCGCCGGAAGGCATCTACATCAGCCTGTACCCGCGCGACGAAATCGACCGCTCGCCCGATGAATTCGGCAACCTGCTGCGCGCCACCGCCGAAAACGATATCCCCGGCGTGTATCAACCCGACTACCCCACGGAATCCAAGGCCTGGTGCCCGTCGACCGTGCGCGTGCGGTTTCGCAATTACGACGCGCAGAAGCTGGCCGATTTCTGGCAGCAGTATCGCCAGGACAGCACCTACAACCTGACTCACCGCAACTGCTCAAGCTCGGTTGCCCGGGCGCTGGATGCCGCGCTGGACGGCGTGGTGGGACGGCTGCATGGCAGCCAGGCCGGCTGGCGCGTATTGCTGCGTCTGCTGTTGACGCCGGAACTGTGGGTGGCCTCGCAGATTCGTAAACGTGCCCTGACGATGGCCTGGACGCCCGGGCTGACGCTGGACTACGCGCGCGCCATGAGCATGCTGGCCGACCCCCGGCCGTTCGGCTGGTGGAAAATGTCGCAAGCGGCGCTGCGCCAGATCGGACAGCTGCGCGCGCGCTGGCGCGACCAGGATCGCGACGCCGCCACGCGCCGCCCGCCCGCGCAAGGGTGAAGGCCGGGGGCTGGCAGAACGCCCCGCGCACAGCGGCACGCATTGCGCTTTAATGGACCTGTGTTTTCAACCCAAGGTGCATCATGTCCATCTCCAAGAACTTCCTGTTGTACGACGGAGACTGCCCCTTCTGCTCGAACTACGTGCGGATGCTGCAATTGCAGAAAGCGGTGGGGCCGATCGACCTGCTGAACATGCGCGACCACCCCGACCTGGCCGTGGCCTACAAGGCGCAAGGCTACGACTTGAACCAGGGCATGCTGCTGCACCTGGATGGGCAAGACTACTGGGGCGCCGATTGCATCAACCGGCTGGCCTTGATCAGCACCAGTAACGACCTGTTCAACAGCGTGAACGCCGCCGTATTCCGCAACCCCTGCCTGTCCACGGCGTTGTACCCGTTCATGCGTACCGGCCGTAGTTTGGCGTTGACGCTGCTGGGCAAGCGCAAGATGCAGCTGTAGGCACGGCGGCCTACGGCGCGCGGCGCGCCGCGACATCCACCCCCACCACGCGTTCCAGAAACGCGTCCAGCGCGGGATTGTCATGCTGGGCGTGCCACGCCAAATACATATCCGCGTAAAGATCGCGCTGGCCGATCGGACGAAACTCCACGCCTTCAAAGCGCAGTTCACGCGCGGAATCCGGCACGATGCCCACGCCCAGCCCCGCCCGCACCAGCGCCAGCAAGGTATGGGTTTGCCCCGCGCGCTGCACATAGTCCGGCTGCACATCGGCCAGCCCAAACGCGCCCACGATACGGTCGTAAAAATACTTGCCGTCACGCGGCGAATACAGCACGAAGGGCTGCCCTTGCAACAAGCGCAGCGGCACGGTCTCGTGTTCGCATAACGGCGATCCGACGGGCAAGGCCAGCACCAGCGGTTCGCGCTCGACCAAGCGCGATTCGATGCCCGCCTGCTGCGGCACGCTGCGCGCCAGAATCGCGTCAAGTTCGCGCGCCACCAGCAAGCGCGCCAGATCGGTGCTGACCGTTTCGCGCAGCTGGATTTCAACATCGGCCAGCAGCTTGCGCGCCCGCATGATCATCGACGGCATCAAGCGGTAGGACGCCACGGCGGTAAAGCCCAGGGTGATATGTCCGGCCTCGCCGCCCGAGGTGCGCCGCGCCGTGGCGGCGGCCCGTGCCGAGAACTCCAGCAAATGACGCGCATCGCGCAGAAAGCGGCGTCCGGCGGCACTTAGCAACACCTGCCGGCTGTTGCGCTCGAACAGCGTCACGCCCAGGTCTTGCTCCAGCAACTGGATCTGGCGCGACAGCGGCGGCTGCGTCATGCATAGCCGTTCGGCCGCGCGGCCGAAGTGCAATTCCTCGGCTACCGCAATGAAACACTCCAGCTGACGAAACTCCATCGATTCAATCCTTGAATTGATCAATGCTATTTATAGCTCGAACGGCTATCCATCGAAAGCCGTTTCTATACTCGCAAAAAAAGGCCGCACGACGGCATCAGGGATCCAAAGGAGCATCACCGCAGCACGGTAATTTTTTCGCGGCGCAAGCCGTTCCCCCCCCAAAAAGAGAAAAGATATGGAGACAACCCCCATCGCACGCCACCGCGTCCGGCTCATCGCCGCGGCGCTGGCCCTGACCGCCACCGCCGCATTGCCGTTCAGCGCGCAGGCCGCCGGTTACCCCGAGCGCCCGATCAACCTGATCGTGCCTTTTTCACCGGGCGGCGGCACCGACATCTCGGCGCGCCTGTTGGCGGCGGCGTTGGGCGACAAGCTGGCGTCGTCCGTGGTCGTGGACAACCGCCCCGGCGCGGGCGGCCAGATCGCCGCCGACCTGGTGGCGCGTTCGCCCGCCGACGGCTACACCCTGCTGTTCGCCAATTCGGGCATGCTGGCGATCAACCCGTGGATCTACAAACTGCATTCGGACCCGGCCACCGCCTTCGCCCCCGTGTCACTCTTTTCGGACCTGCCCTTCGTGCTGGTCGTGCCCACCACCCTGCCCGCCAAGAATGTGGGCGAACTGGTCAAGCTGGCCAAGGCGGAACCTGGCAAGCACACGTTCGCCAGCTCGGGCACGGGCGGCGCGCCGCACCTGTCCGGCGAAATCTTCCAACAGGCAACGGGCGTGGACCTGATGCACGTGCCGTACAAAGGCGGCGGCCCCGCCATGACCGACCTGATGGCCGGCCGCGTCGACATGCTGTTTGCGTCCGTACTGGAAACCATGCCCTACGTCACCGGCGGCAAGCTGCGCGCGCTGGCCGTCACGGGCGCCACGCGTTCGCCCGCCATGCCCGACGTGCCCACGATCGATGAGGCGGGAGTGAAGAACGCGCAATCCGGCTCGTGGACCGCCGTGCTGGCGCCTGCCGGCACGCCGCCGGCCGTGATTGAAAAGCTGTCGCAAGCCATTCGCGACGTGGCCAACGATCCGGTCATGAAGACCAAGCTGGAATCGCAAGGCGCCGTCGCGCACGGCTCCACCCCGCAGCAGTTGCAAGAGCTGGCCGCTAGCGAACGCGCGCGCTATGGGCAGATCATCAAGACCCGTAATATCCAGACCAATTGATCGTTGACCGGCCCGATGGTCGGGCCGGTCGCTTTCATTTAGCCATTTTCTTTCAGCCTTTCCAATAAGCCGCATCCATGACAGATTCCACGCCCTCCTCCGCCCCGCACCTGTTGATGGTCGGCCCATTGCTGCCCGATCTGGTCGCCGACCTGGAATCGCGCTATCACGTGCATCGCCTGTGGGAAGCCGCCGACGCCGATGCGCTGCTGCGCGAACACGGCGCCAACATACGCGGCATCGCCACTAGCGGACGCTTTGGCGCTACCGCCGACCTGATCAACGCGCTGCCCGCGCTGGAAGGCATTTTCAGTTTTGGCGTGGGATACGACACGATAGACCTGGCGGCCGCCCGCGAACGCGGCGTGGTCGTCACCAACACCCCGGGCGTGCTGGACGCCTGCGTCGCCGACACGGCGTTGGCCTTGATGCTGGCCGCCGCGCGCCGCATCGCCCAAGCCGACCGCTTCGTGCGCGCCGGCCGTTGGCCCAACGAAGGCTTTCCGCTGGGCACCCGCATGAGCGGCAAGCGCTGCGGCATCGTGGGCCTGGGCAATATCGGCTTGCAGATCGCCCGCCGCGCCGCCGCCTTCGACATGCAAATTCTGTACACCAACCGCAAGCCGCGCGCGGATGCGCCGGCGGAATACCGTTACGTGCCGGACATCGAAACGCTGGCCGCGCAGTGCGACTTCCTGGTGCTGGCGGTGCCCGGTGGCGGCGCCACGCAGCACATGGTGAACGCGCGTGTCTTGGAAGCGCTGGGCCCCGATGGGTGGCTCATCAATATCGCGCGCGGCACGGTCGTGGACGAGGCCGCGCTGGTCAGCGCCCTGGAAGGCAAGCGGATTGCGGGCGCCGGGCTGGACGTGTTCGAACATGAACCCAAGACCCCGGCCGCCCTGCACGCCATGGACAACGTGGTGCTGTTGCCCCACATCGCCAGCGGCACGCACGAAACCCGCCGCGCCATGGCCGAGTTGATGGTGGCCAATCTGGACGGCTGGTTCCGGGAAAAAAAGGTGCTGACGCGGGTGGTGTAAAGCCCGCCCTACTCGCTAACCCATTGCAGGTCGGGTGACGGCGCGCCTTCCTGGTGGAAATGCAGCAGCGCCGCCCTCGCCATGTCGCGGTCCACGCATTGGTATTGCTGGTAGCTGCCCGCCTGCCCGCCCACCACCACTTCCTGGTCGTGGTCTTCGGACCGCGACGGGTCGACCAGCGTATAGATGCGCGCGTCGTCATCCAGCGTGATGGACACGACAAACGCGCCATCGCCGCCCCCGATCGCCATGACGGTGTCGTCTTCCGTCACGAAGGCGACGGAACTGTATTGCGCGCCGTCCAGCTGGTCCAGCGCGGCCAGCGTATCGGCGTGGGTCGGGTCGTCGCGTTCGCTGACGGCGACGCGTTCGCCCAGACGGCGTTCTTCAATCAGTTTTTTTATTTTCACAGCGTTGATGCCCCCTTGATATTGGCGCCTGGCCACCCGCATGGGCCGGCGCCGGTTCGTTGCCCCATTAAAAACGGGACGCGAAAGCAAGCAGTCTACCGGCATTAACGCGTGCCGGCGCAAGCTTGGGTTTATGCCAGAATGGCGCCATGAAATTGATCATCACCGCCGCCATTTTGCTATTGGCCACCGTGGCATCCGTGGTTTATCGGGTGACCCGACGCAGCCCGGATGACACCGGCCACCGCATACGCAGCGATATTTTCGCGGGCGGCTTGATGTTTGCGTTCATCGCGCCCGCCATTGGCGGCATCGCCGTTACGCTGGTTCTCAGCGTGCTGTCGCAAACGCCCCAAAACCTGATGATCATGGTCTTTGGCCTGCCCTGGTTTTATCTGTTTGGTGTCATCCCCGCGCTGCTGTGCGGCATCGTGGCCGGCGCGCTACGGCCGGTGCGATCCACCTGGAAAGCCTTGGGCAAGGTAGCGCTGGTCGGCCTGGTCTTTGGAATGGGTGCATTCCTGCCGTTCTCCGGCCGCGACGCCGCCGTGCGCGACATGGTGTTTCCGTTATTTGTGGGTGGCCTGCCGGGTATGCTTGCCGGTTTTCTTTGTGCCTACTGGTTTTACGGCAAACCCGGCAGCGTGCGCCCGGCTAACGCAGAGGCGTCGCAAACGGCGTGACCTAAACGGGCCGACGTAAACGGGCCGACGTAAACGGAGTAACGTAAACGGGGTAACGCAAACGACGTCGCGCCCCCGGGTGCAATGACCCAGGGGCGCGACTGAACCCGGCCGCTGATCAGCGGTCTTCGCGCTGCTCCTGCTCTTCCGCGGCCGCCACATCTTCCAGCTTTACCGTCTGCGTACAGCCATTGGCTGCCGCGCATTGACCGGGTTGCTGGGAGCTTTTCACGCATTCGGCAAATGCCAGCGCGGCGTCCACCGTGGCGAAATGGTACGAATGGCCATCCGCGAATGCCACTTTTCCTTCTACCGAACAGTCCATGACGTCTCCAGCTGATTGGATTCGTCCCCATAGCCGAAAGGCCAGCGACGCTTATTTGGTTCGGGTGTCGGCTTCTCGTTATTCATGATGGACTCCTAGTTTCGAATATCCAAATCCTATCGTTGGAGTCGTAACACCGATGTAAGGGATCGAAAACAAGCCCTTCAATAGGGGGGAACCCTCGCTCAGCGGGCGACCTATCGGCGGGCAGCAGCGCGTCTGGCTTCAGTGATTTTCCTTCGCATGGTTGACGGTGTACTTGGGGATGTCGACCGTCACGTCCTCATCGCCGACGATGGCCTGGCAGCTTAGACGTGACTGCGGCTCGACTCCCCAGGCGCGGTCCAGCAGGTCTTCTTCGCCCTCTTCCACTTCATTCAGCGCATCGAAACCGCTGCGCACGATGCAGTGGCATGTCGTGCAGGCGCGGCTTTGTTCGCACGCGTGTTCAATGGCTATTCCGTGGTCCAGCAGCGCGTCGCAAAGCGACGTTCCCGCGGGAACGTCCAGCTCTGCGCCGGCGGGAGCAAGATCGGGATGGGGAAGAACAGTGATTTTTGGCATAGGGCCCGCCTTAGTGGATGGTCTTGGAACATTCAAACCAGGCCCCCAGCCTAAAGATGCCCACGCTGGCAAGGTCAAGCGCCGGCCAGCCAAAACAATTGTTAAGTCCACACGGGTTACCGCGTCAAAACACAGTTATCGCCGCACAATGATTGCGCACGAATTCTCTGGACATTTGTCCTTTGGGAGAAACCTATGTGCGACTGTGCTGATTGCCTGACTGCTTCCACGCCGGACAACCCCCGCCGCCGCCTGCTGTTGGGCGCGGCGGGTCTGGCGGCTTTTGGCGCGACGGGCTGGGCGGAAACCGCCTATGCCGAAGTCCCGTCGAATGACATTGGTGGCGAAGAGGCGTTGAAACGACTGCTGGCCGGCAACGCCCGGTATGCGGCCAACAAACCCAATATGCGGGACTTTTCAGCGGGCCGGGCGGCTCGCGTCAAAACGCAGAAACCGATTGCCGCGATACTCAGTTGTTCGGATTCCCGGGTGGCGCCGGAATTGGCCTTTGACCAGAACCCGGGCGATGTATTTATCGTTCGCGTGGCGGGAAACTTCGTCAATGACGATGGCTTGGCCAGTTTTGAATATGCCGCCAAGTTTCTGAACGTGCCGCTGATCGTGGTGCTGGGCCATAACAATTGCGGCGCGGTGGATGCCACGGTAAAGGTGCTGAAAGAAAACGCCGAGCTGCCCGGCCATCTGCCCGAACTGGTCAACGCCATCAAACCCGCCGTGGAACGCGCCAGCAAGGGCGAACCGAAAAACCTGCTGGCCGCCGCCATCGCTGAAAACGTCCGCTTGGCCGTCCAGCGATTACAGAGCGCGCAGCCGGTGTTGAAAAGCATGGTCGAGCAAAAGAAGCTGATGGTGGCGGGCGGCGTGTACGACTTGGCCACTGGGAAGGTGACGCTGGTTTGATCGCGCGAGGCTGATGGTTCAGCCTCATCCGTGTGGGCACGGTCGCGGCCTTCCTT